>JASJDS010000077.1 GCA_030065055.1 Calothrix sp. MO_192.B10 | reverse complement strand
ATTGTTAATTTGACACTCTCCCGGCTGGAAGCGCGGGAGATTCTATCAGCTTAGGCTAGGTTAGCTGATATATCTTCAAACAGCTCTAGCTGTCTAGCCGAGTTTCCAGGCACCCGCCGTTTGCTCTGGGGAGCGGCGCGTCTCCTTTTACCCTCTGTTGATTCAAAGGTGGACATTTCAAACAGTCCAAGCTGTTTGGGTTCCCGAAAGTCCTCCGGTACCATTTGTATTTTGACTTTGCAAGAAATTGGGAAAGAATGTATTTCAATTCCTCGCTTCTTGATGTTCCTCGCTGCGTTGATGTCCGCGTCTGCGTGATACCCACAGTTAGTGCAAATGAATTTTTCTTTGCTTCTAGATGTCTTGTCTTGATGTCGGCAACAAGAACAAATCTGAGAGGTAAATCGGGGGTTAACACGCTCAAAAATCTTTCCTTGCTTCCCAGCTAAGTACTCAACTTTCTTCGTTAAAGAATACCAAGACGCATCAGAAATACTGCGATTTAAACCACGCTTGATTGATTGACCATTAGGTAAAAATCTACCTTTTTGATTAACATCTTCTTTAATAGCGCATCGCTTCTTCATCGCTGAAATATTTAAATCTTCAACTATGATTGCATCTGCTTTTTTAGTTAACTGTTTAGCTAGTTCCCATTGAAAAGCCTCACGTCTATGAGTAATTTTTTGGTGCAATCTGCTAACTTTCACTCGCGCTTTTCTGCGATTTTTAGAATATTTCTTCTTCCGTGATAATGAACGCTGTCTTACCTTTAAAAGCTGACGAGTTCTCTTGTTAGTAGAATGCTTTGGATTTTTATATTGGGAACCATCAGAGCAATGCACAAGCTGAGTAATGCCCATGTCTAACCCTACAACTGTTTTTACTTCTTCAACAGGAATCACAGGAAATGAAGGTACAGCTTTATCTTCTATTTTTAAAGTTACATACAAACCGTCAGCTTTCAATCTAACGGTTGCTGATTTAATCTTGAAACCTTCTGGAAGAGAACGAGAATTAAAATATCCTATCCAACCTAATTTAGGAAGATATATAGCTTGTTCAGTAACTTTGATGCCAGTTGTAAAGGTAAAAGATTTAAAGTTACTTTTATTCTTGAATTTTGGATATCTACCACATCCAGTAAAGAAATTATTGTACGCTGTTTGCAACCGTTTTACATTTTGTTGTAAAACGGTTGAGTCTATTTCTTTGTACCAAGGACGTACCTGTTTTAATACAGGAAGATTAGTTATCTGTATTTCTTCCGCAGTTTTTAACTTAATTTCACCAGTCTTTTTCTTGACTTTATAAACCTCACCTGTCTCAGAAGTAGCTGAATTAGAAGATATTGGACAGCTTAAAGGGCAAGCAACACTTTTACTCTTTAAATCACAATATTCACCTTGAATAAATCTTGCTTGATAGGTTGCTTCTCTGTCAGCAAGATTATAATTATAATTAGCTCTTAGCATATCAATCCAGTTCAGAGCCTTTAAGGTTTGCTCTTTATTTGGTTTTAACTTGTATCGATATCCTAAAAGCATTTATTGCAATGTTTATTGTCGATATATTATGAATTGATACATTAATATAGCGTATTAATCTGTAAAAATGCAACAGTATAGAAGAAAAATCACACAGTTTCAATGATCAATTTTCATCTGGTATGGATACCTAAGCGCCGAAAGCGAGTGTTGGTAGGAGACGTAGAAAAAAGATTAAGGGAAATTATCTGGGACACCTGCAAAGAAAAAGACTGGCAGATTATCGCCTTAGAAATCATGCCAGACCATGTTCATTTATTTGTTAATGTATTACCTGACATTGCGGCACGTCAGGTTGCAGCGCAAATTAAAGGTAGAAGTTCTAGATATTTAAGAACAGAATTTCCACATCTATTAAAACTACCTAGTTTATGGACTCATTCGTACTTTGTTTCAACTGCGGGCAATGTCAGTAATGAAACCATTAGGAGATACATTGAAGAACAGCGTCACCACGATGTAACCTAAGCTTGACGGTTGGGTAAAACAAGCGAAAAATCTGCCAGCCTCCGGAAAAATCGCCCCTACATAAACCCTGAACAAGGTTGCCCAGCCTTATACAAATATCCCTAGCGTATTTACTTAATTGTGCCTGCGGCGCGGGGGTATTTTATACAATTAACCTGATTTAATAACACTTCAAACCCCCCGCGCCGCAAAGGCTGGGCAACCTTGTCTATAGTTCCTTTAACCCCAGTTCACCACACATAAAACCTGGTAATTTATGGTAAAGGGCGATTTTTCCGCCAAGATATATGCCGCTAAACCAATAAACTGCTGATGAGGCTGGCAGATTTTTCCGGATTTGATCAAAGCGGCACATAAATGTGCTACCTCGTTCTACATCTCCCCGCTAGAAGCACGGGAGTTTTGAACTTCGACTAGTTCTATAAATTTCACTAAAATAGAAATTAGTGGTGATGAGTCTCATAGTTGCTGATTTTTGGATATATAGCACTACGCCTGACGGGGCGCGGACATTTCTAAATCCAGCAAACCCTTTGACAGCCTGATGTTCCCTGTTAAGAGTTAAGAGTTCCCTAGCGCGTAGCGCTATAAAAGAAAACAGCATCTGATGTAAACTCAACACTTGATATAAAAATATGCTGGAGGTTGTTTGACCAATTATGGTTTGGCCTTTTAAATCGAAATTTCGCAAACAAATAGCTCGAATTGAGATTAATGGAGCGATCGCAGGTAACACCCGTAAACGAGTATTAGAAGCTTTTAAAACCGTAGAAGAAAAGAAATTCCCTGCCCTACTGCTACGCATCGATAGCCCTGGGGGAACAGTGGGAGACTCCCAAGAAATTTATAAGGCCCTGAAGGGTTTACAGAAAAAAGTCAAAGTTGTAGCCAGTTTTGGCAATATTTCGGCCTCAGGGGGTGTTTATATTGGTGTGGGTGCAGAGCATATCGTGGCGAACCCAGGAACCATAACTGGTAGCATTGGTGTAATTCTGCGGGGCAATAATTTAGAGCGGTTACTAGATAAAGTCGGCGTATCCTTTAAAGTAATTAAATCTGGTCCCTATAAAGATATTTTGGCATTTGACCGGGAATTAACAGAACCAGAACAAGGTATTTTGCAGGAATTGATTGATACCAGTTATCAACAATTTGTGCAAACCGTAGCTGAGGGCAGAAACCTACCCGTAGAGAAGGTAAAAAGCTTTGCTGATGGTCGGATTTTTACGGGACAGCAAGCTTTAGAGTTGGGAATTGTGGATCGATTGGGGACAGAAGAAGAAGCCCGTCGCTGGGCTGCGGAATTAGCAGGACTAGACCCAGACAAAACCGAAGTCTACACCATGGAAGAACGTAAACCATTGTTAAGCCGTCTGTTACCAGGCAACCGGCAGATGAAAACTGGGATTGCTGCTGGTATTGATTGGCTGGAATTTGAAATGTCTACCAGTGGTTTACCATTATGGCTATACAGACCTTAAAGATTGATTGTGCTTTGCCCTGTGCTGGGGAATAATGACTAAAGAAGAGCAACTCAGGAGGACTTTGGCGTGGAGTGGCGAATGCGGGCTATTCGCGGCGCGACAACTGTCTCGGAAAACACAACCGAGGCAATGGGAGCAGCGGTGATGGAATTACTGGATGAATTGGAACAGCGCAATCAACTACATCCTACAGACATTATTAGTATTACCTTTTCTGTAACTAAGGATTTAGATGCGATTTTCCCCGCCGCCATCGCGCGATCGCGGCCTTTCTGGGATAATGTACCCATGTTAGATGTGCAGCAAATGTACGTTGAGGGTAGTTTAAAACGTTGCATCAGATTTTTACTACACACCTATCTTCCGATTTCTGCACCTGTGTATCACATTTATTTACGTCATGCCGCCAGTTTGCGTCCAGACTGGAGCTTACCACAACCCGTGCCCTCTCCTCCAACAGCTTGGGAATCAAAAGTATGAACTACCTACGCACTCCGCTTACGCTACGTGCGAGGTTTCTGACGTTTCACCTGCTGAACTTGCCTAAGCCCAATCATAAGGTTTTTGGGATTGCTTCCCTACAGTCGCAATGACGGTTATTAAAACGGACATCATATAACATCCACAAAAATAATCTCCGTTGATGATCAACGGAGATATAGTTTCAGAAGAAAATTAGCTATCAGCCTCCAAATACCGCAATTTTCGCTCTAACAACGAATAAAAGAAACACTTCCTTCTTCTTACCCTGTTAAGAGTTCCCTGTGTTTCTTAGGAGCAGTTTTGTTTTCCTGATTGTTTGCTGTTTGGTTGGTGGCGATGAAACCGAATGCCCAGAAAAATGTCGTAAATAAATTCTAAAAAATCCTTTTTACGCAATAGTCCTAGGGATTGGTGGGAACCTTTGGCATCTAGGGTTGGTTTCATCAAATAATAAGTAGGCTGATAGTTATACCAGGGGATAGAAGGCCATAAATGATGGATTAAGTGATAATTCTGCCCCAAAATCAAGATATTTAAAATTGGGCTAGCATATACCCGAGCATTCTTCCAACGATTACGCTCCACAAAAGGACGATGGGGTAAGTAGTCAAAAAATAGCCCCAAAGCGATACCCACTACTAAAGAAGGTACAAACCAAAAATTGAGAACATAACTCAAAAAGTGGTATTGCACTGAAATACATACAATTGCCACCACAAACAAACGGCTCAAAAACCACTCTATAAGTTCATTGTCGCGCCATAATCGACGCTTAAAGAAAAATATTTCATGGTAAAAGAACCTGACTGCAATTAACCATAATGGTCCGCCAGTAGATACGTAATGGTCTGGATCGTTTTCTGGATCATTGACATTCCCATGGTGCTGTAAATGTACCCTAGTAAAAACAGGGAAAGCAAAAGCTAACATTAAAGCACTGCCATGTCCTAATATTGTATTAATAGTGCGATCGCGGTGAGCAGCCTGATGACAAGCATCATGAATTACTGTGCCAGAAATATGCAGCGCCAAGACATTGCACATAAAACATATCCAATGTGGCCACTGCCAACTCCAATAACCGCAAACCGATAAGATTACAATTCCCACTGCCCCTACAAACATCAGTAGTGTCGGATTGAAACCACCTGGAGGCGCTAATAATTCCTTGGGGGGGACTGTCAGTGGCTTCTGTACCTCCGACATCAGCATCGCATAACTCCTTTAAGACCAAATATTGCGAGTATACGATACAAAACGGTCAACAATAAAGTTTTGTTGAGCAGATATTTGTATATTTGACTAAAAAATAATTTTGGTTGAGCAAGATTTATCAACATCATTGCCTATTGGCGACCCAATAGGGGTATGATCCCAGACGAGAGGCTAATTTCATTGGTGTATCAAAGGTGGGAATTCAATACTTGTCGGTTCAGGAGAAAAGGGAAAGAACAAACCTTTAACCCTTACCCTTTAACCTTTTCCCCAAACCGAATTTTGAGTTCAACCAGGCAGGCAGGCACCGAGTATTATTGGGTGGGAGCTGGGAAATTGAGTGATGCACTGAAATTCCTGTTTCAGCTATTAAGCATCTGAGGTATCCCACCTGCAACTTTTTTTCGACGCTCAATTGATTGACTCAGTAGCGACAGACAAAAAGCTTCCCAAAATTTTATGATTATTTCCTGAGTAGCTTCCTAGGTTCAGCCCCATGCAACTAAGAGATTCAATTCGCCGGACAAAAATTGTCGCTACCATCGGTCCTGCTACCAGCAGTCCAGAAATGCTGAAGGCGATTATCGAAGCCGGTGCTACGACGCTACGGTTAAACTTTTCCCATGGAACCCATGCAGATCATCAACGTAATATTCGTTTAATTAGGCAAACGGCCTTTGAACTCAATCAACCAGTAGCAATTCTCCAAGACTTGCAAGGTCCAAAAATTCGTCTAGGCAAGTTTGAACATGGTTCGGTAGTAGTAGAAAAAGGCGATCGCTTTACTTTAACAAATCGCCAGGTTGTGGGAACCCAGGAAATTAGCTGCATCACCTATGATTCTTTAGCTGAGGAAGTTCCCTCAGGTGCAACCATTCTCCTCGATGATGGACGGGTAGAAATGTCCGTAGAGGAGGTGAACAAAGACAAAGGCGATTTACATTGTCGCGTCACCGTAGGTGGTAAGCTTTCCAATAATAAGGGTGTTAACTTTCCTGGAGTATACCTTTCCATTAAAGCTCTGACTGATAAAGACCGAGAAGATTTGATGTTTGGTCTGGATCAAGGAGTAGACTGGGTTGCACTTTCCTTTGTGCGTAATCCCCAGGATGTGATGGAAATTAAGGAATTAATTTCTAGTACGGGTAAACAAGTACCAGTAATTGCCAAAATTGAAAAGCACGAGGCCATAGAACAAATGGAAGCGGTTCTAGCCTTGTGCGATGGTGTAATGGTGGCGAGGGGTGATTTGGGTGTAGAACTGCCAGCAGAGGATGTTCCTGTGCTGCAAAAGCGTTTAATTGCCACCGCTAATCGTTTGGGCATACCCATCATCACCGCTACTCAGATGTTAGATAGCATGGTGAGTAATCCCCGTCCTACCAGGGCGGAAGTATCCGATGTGGCAAATGCTATTTTGGATGGTACGGATGCAGTCATGCTCTCCAACGAAACAGCCGTTGGTAACTTTCCCGTGGAAGCAGTGGCTACCATGGCGAGGATTGCCCAAAGAATTGAGCAGGAAATAGCAGAAAATACCAATGCTCACCTGGTTGTAGATACTAGACGCTCCATACCTAATGCCATTAGCCAAGCGGTGGGTCAAATCTCCGAGCAGTTAGGAGCTTCTGCAATTATGAGTTTGACCCAGTCCGGGGCAACTGCACGCAATGTTTCTAAATTCCGTCCCCGCACGCCGATTTTAGCTGTTACTCCCCATGTCAGTGTGGCGCGGCAGTTACAGCTAGTTTGGGGAGTTAAACCCCTATTGGTGTTAGAATTACCTTCCACTGGTCAAACCTTCCAGGCTGCCATTAATGTGGCTTTGGAAAATAATTTGGTATCAGAGGGAGATTTGGTGGTGATGACTGCTGGTACTCTGCAAGGTATTTCTGGCTCCACTGACTTAATTAAGGTAGAGGTAGTCACCACCGTACTCGGTCAAGGTATAGGATTAGGGCAAGGTTTGGTGAGTGGTCGCGCTAGGGTGGCAAGTACAGGTACAGATGTGGGTAATTTTCATCAAGGAGATATTTTAGTTGTCAAGCAAACTAGTGCTGATTTTGTAGAAGCCATTCGTAAGGCTGGTGGGATTATTACTGAGGAGGAAAGTCTTAATAGTCATGCGGCTGTCATTGGTTTGCGTTTGGGTGTGCCGGTGATTGTGGGTGTGAAGCAGGCAACCAAGGTAATTCGAGATGGTGCAATTCTGACTATGGATTTACAACGGGGTTTGATTTACTCTGGCGCCGTGGGAACTCCTTAAGCGTCCCTTAAGTTTGCTCAACAGGAAGCATCTCATTTTTTCAAAAATATATGGTAGTGGGAGCCGGAATACTCCCTTTACATACAAAGCGGGCTTTCCGGCCCGCACTACAATATTTAATATTTGGGATGCTCCCGCTCAACACAATACCTGGGATTTTTAAATCCCAGGGTAAAAATTAAAACCTTTTATTGTCGGAGTATTGAGTAATATTTTTATCGTTGGGGTAAGGGTGCGATCGCCAACTAGATCACCTTATGTGTTTGAGGTTAGATTAACTGCCGGGGTAATAATAATGACTCATGTTCTTCATACACCATAATTTTTTGCTATTACGAAGAAACGACGTTTAAGGGTTGCTTAATTTAAATGCATTTGATGAATTTTGTGTATCTTAAATAGGTATTTCATTCGTCAAATTTGTATAACCCATACGTATCTCTCAAAATGATTTATTAATTTACTGTGAAGCAAGTTTTAAGATTTTGTAAACACACCACCACACCCGTACTTGCTTTTGTTATGATCAGTGCATATACATAAGTCTATATACTTACGTCAGTATGAAATTAACATAAGTGAATTAACCTTAAAAGTCTTTAGGATGCCTTATACCTGCTTTCTAATCATTTGATAATAAATTTATATATAAAAACAATGTAGTCTGGTAGAAAGTATTTTTTGAAGTGTATTTAGCTGAAGTCAAATGTATAGTAAATATGATTATATACCTCCAACTATAGATAGTTGGATAATTGAAGATAAATTTGTCAGATTAAAAAAACAGTTTGAAAGTTCAAGAGTTAATAAATCAAATAGCCTAAATTCACCGAATGAGACTCTTATGTATCAATTTGCAGAATTAAGTTTGCAAATTGAAGCTGTTTCTAAAGAAAAAGAGAGCCTAGAACAAAAGAAGCGTGAAATTGAGATAGAGATAATCGACCTTCGAGCCAGACAAAAATCTTTGGATTTTTGTCTGGCAAAAAATAAGCGTGTTCCAATTTATGTAAAAATACTTTTTCTTGTGATTATTGTCGGATTGCTGATTGCAGTATGGTATCCTTTCTTGTCCAAGCTTCCTAGTTATCTAAATATTTTTATATTGGTTGTTATAACTTCATTATTATTTTTTTTCGAGAATACAGCTAGCGAGCTTGCACACAAAGTTCAATTTACAAGAGAGAAAGAACGTAAACGTTCTGCCATAAAGAAAGCTAGAATTAAATTTTTTATATTTACTATTTTCTCTACTATACTGCTTACTTTTACGAGTTTTTATGCTGAATTCATGAAAACTAATATACAAGAAAAAGATTTTAAAAATGAAAATTTATTTCTTCCTATATGCATATTATTAATGTGCATTATTTGGTTTACAGTATGTCATCATTTTGCAACCAAAAACCACTATAAATCTGCATCATACAATCTAAATCAAACTATAGGTATATCTTCTACACACATAGAAAATCCCGACGTTACACTCTTTAGAATTAGTGAGGGGTTGAAAATAATAAATGATGATTTATCTAACCTCAACAATGATATATCTCAGAGAGACAGATGGCTACAAAAAAACAAGCAGATGGTAAATCGAATGAAAGAAGAAATTAATAATTATCCTAATTGAACTACTTGAAAACATGGTAAATTAACATATGTTTATGATTTTTTAATTGACATATATTATAGTAAGTTTATCTTCAATGTATTAAAAATAATTTACAAAGATGTATTTTTAGGTATATATAAATGAGGAAAAAAAATACAGGGGTACTATTTTTTTTTGGTATTATAAGTTTTTCAATAAATGCGTGTGTGAGTCCCAAAATAGATAAAGAACGTGTTTATTTAGGAGTTGCAGCTATCTCTGAAAGAGATAGACAAATAGCTACTATCCTCATTAGGAATGCTTTAGAGCCTATAGGTTTGGAAAGAAAAATTCTTTATTATCTTCATGTTGAGGATTTGGGGAAAAATAAAAGCTACTATACTGTCTGGGCAGATAAACCCGAACCTCAACATTTTATAAATCGTTTAGACCAAGCCCTAATAAAAGATATTTATACTCCCAAGAAAGCACGACCAGAAGCCATCATTGTAGGTTTAAGGCGAATTCGTACAATTATTAATCAAGATAAAACTGGAGGTAAAATAAGAGCTTGGATCTTATTGTCTGGGTTCGATCTATCAAAGTTAACATCTAGTCAATTAAAAGAGGTGGAAACTGTTGCTTCAGAGATTAATGCTCAACGCAATAGGATATCAATACTTTGCATTATAGGGATGGACGGAACCCCTTCACGTGCTAAATTTGCTGGACTATTTAGTTCCATGAGTGACAAAATTGTAATCACATCCATGAAATATAATCAGCAGTCTAACCAATGTCTTAGAAAGTAGTTTAGCAATTTTAGCTGGAGGTAAAAATTTTGTTACAACGCCTATTAATAGTCTTTCGTTTTAACCGAATTCAGCCAAGAAAATTTGGTCAAATACTTGAAGTAGACCCATCATCAGTCGAAAGTATAAGGGTACAGTTGATTCATCTATTCCAAAAATCTGGAAGACTTGATGGACTGGATCTCAACACAATTGATTCTGAACCTTTTGATCAAATGAGCTATGCCTGTGCAGAAGCGCATAAAGCAAAAGAACAAATATCAGAGTGTGAATATCGTCTTGGAGCTATCGAAAGACAAATTGAAGAACTCAAAAGAGAACGTGCGTCAGTTGAAGCACTTATTCACGAAGGACCAATATACCCAAAATGGTTAACATTTTTTTCACTTTGCCTTTCTTTAGTTCCGAGTTTGAATCTGATATGGGCTGGTTATAAGTTGTTCGGTTTTATCGGCTTTATTTTTGGATTAATTATCGGATTTATCCTTTACGGTATCCTTGAATATATTTATAAAAAACTTATCCATAGAGATATTATTGCTACATGGGATGTAGATTATAAATATCAACCGCTCATAAGACGAATTGTTGTATATGCCAGTTTTTTATTAGCTCTTTGTGGGGATTTTGTATTCACCTATGCAGTAATTATATTCCGTTTACAATCCGGATACATACCCAGTACACAGTTTAGTACATTTGATTGGTCAATTTTGAGCGCATCAATTGCAACAGATATTATTTTAATTTGGCTTCTTTATCACAGTACTAGTCCTAATCATTGGACTCGCGTAAAAGAGTATAGTAAAACAGTATCAGACCTTACAGAACCAGGTAACAAAAGGGAAAGAGAACTTGAACAACTTAGAAATTTGGATGAACAAAAAAATAAGCTTGAAAATGATATCAGCGAATGGAGTAATATCATAACCTCACGCTACAATATCCTTAGAAATCAGATGGATGAACTGTTTGGCGAAGGTCCGGCACGACGTTTCCAGGAAGATTTTTCATCTGATGAGTTATTAGAACCAATATTCCCCAATGTTTCAGCACGAAGAGCATCAAAACCAAAGAATAATAATCCTCAACAGGAAGATATTAATTCAAAGAACAATTACACTAATGGTAAATCAAATCAAACAAAAAAAACAGATGTAAATTATGCTAAAAATAATGAAGATTTTTTTGACCCTGATGATTGATGGGGTCAAAAAATGTAGGTTCTTCAGTAGGTATTATGCTTAACTTTTAATTGAAAACCAGAATTCTCCTTTAAAATGAAGGCTTATAGTGAGGTTGTAGCCTAAATTTTAGAGGTAAGATTCAAACGCTAACAACAAAGCCTGTTATTGTTGTGCAGCAGGAGTTTCAAGCCTATTTATATACGTTTTTAGCATAACAGGTACGGAAAAACCAAAATGTAAAAGTATTTTTATATTTCAAGAAAGGTAATATAAATGATTTAGTATAATCTGAAAAAAAATATTTAATGTCATGAATGGAGATAATTTTTCTCATATTTTTGAAGAATTACTAGAAGAGTCCAATTATATATCTCAAAGTTTGAGTAAATCTTCGCTGAGGAAAGTACATATTCGTGGTAGAAGACTTCTTTCTATAAATGAATATAGAGAAAAAGTGAATAAAGCGTGTCAAAATGATTCACTTAAGCCTCAGCCACTCTTCGGAATATGTAAATTGCCTTATGAAGCAGCGTCAAGAAATTTTTTACTGTGTGGAGTGCCAGGAACAGGTAAAACTACACTAGTTGATATTCTTTCACAGTCTGTCCTTCCTAACTTTGTTGGGGTAGAAACTTGCAAACACCGCGCACTTGTCCACGATCATAAAGGTGAATCAATAGCACTTATGTATGGGATGGGATTTACCTTTGAAAATGGTCTTCTTAAGACTCTAAATCCCTTCCACAAGAATGCTGTCTACTGGGATGTAGCTAAAGATTTCGACAATGACTTATTTGCAAGAGTTTTTGCTGAGATTTTAATTGAAAAAAGGGATAATGAATCCCAGCCTTTTTTTTCTGATGCTGCTCGTGAGATAGTTGCAGGTGTAATTAGGTCATTTAATGCGATGGAACCATATCGATGGAAATTTCATCATCTGGTGAGAGCTTGCTGTTTGTCACCATTCAAGGAATTGGTCAATTTTCTTAAATATAGAAAAGATAATGCTGGAATTGTTCAAACTCTTGAGTCAAGATCCGAAAAAACAACAGATAGTATTCTATCTACTCTTAGAACAGAGATAGGAAAATTTAAAGAGATTGCTGTTTTGTGGTCAAAAGCAAAAGAAGGTATAACTGTTTCTGATTTTTTATCAGGAAGCTATGTATTACTTCTTGGCTCTTTTTCTTTAGCAGAAGAAGCTGTTGAGACAGTAAACCGACTTTTTGTAACTAGACTTTTAGAAGCACTTCTTTGTGGTGAGAATGTTCATATATTGGACAAAAGTAATCCTAATCGGACTTGGCTAATTCTTGATGAAGCACCAATGCTTGGTAATTTAAAGCGATTACCAAAAGCTCTAGATTTGGGGAGACAACTAGGACTTGCAGTCGTCTTCTGTTTCCATGATATTCACCAACTTACCTCTGTCTACGGCGAACTAACTAAGTCTCTTCTTGCAAAGTTTCAGAATCGACTAATTTTTAAACTTGGAGATATGGAAACTGCTGAATGGGCAAGTCAGTTTTTTGGAATAGAAGAAGTTTTGGAAATAGTACCTAATATAAATTATAGTGAAGGGAAAATGACCTATTATGATAAAGTAAACGAAGCAACAGGAAATCGTACTACTAGCCAATCGATTCAATTTAATAAAGCCAAAAACACTTTAATCCTTCCTGAAGAATTTTTTGATTTACCACTTGCTAACCCAGAGAATGGTTTAATTGGATACTTGTCTACGGTCATTGGTCAAGCAAAAATAGGTCTAACATGGAATTTTATCAATAAGTATAAACCAACTGCAAAGGATAATTCTGCAACCAGAGATTTTGTCGATATTTCAAATTTGGAATTTCCTGAATTTTAAAAACTTTCATGTTACTAATAAACAATTAATTAAAACATAAAATATACAACAAATCATTCCCATTTTCATCAATACGGAAAATGAAAAATCCAAATACAGGATACACTAACTATGAAGACTATAGAAATCATGATGAATCTGTATACCATGCTGAAGGTTTAAGTATAGTTCCTCAGTTTAAAACTGAGCAACATCATTGGCTACCACAAGCTTTTAGGGAAACATTTTTAGAAAAAGGAATTGATATTGATAGATATGTTACTGATATAGATAAGGGTACACATAGAGGAACAATTCATGCAAGTGCAAATAATAATAACTATAATAAAAGTTGGTCTAATTTTCTAAATCAAAACCCAACCAAGGTACAAATACTGGAACGTGCAAAAGAGGAAAGGGAAAGGTTTGGATATAGAGATTCAGAGATGCATCCTTATAATAATTACTATGAAAACACCAGCTTTGAAGAAGATATAGCTAAAGCTAAAAAAGAAGAACAGGCTAAGAAAGAGGAACAGGCTAAGAAAGAGGAACAAGCTAAGAAAGAGGAACAAGCTAAAAAAGAAGAACAGGCTAAGAAAGAGGAACAAGCTAAGAAAGAGGAACAAGCTAAGAAAGAGGAACAAGCTAAGAAAGAGGAACAAGCTAAAAAAGAAGAACAAGCTAAGAAAGAGGAACAAGCTAAAAAGGAAAATAATACTCAACAGAGTGATTCAGTTTGGTCAAGCTTAATTGAAAAATCGTCATCCCAAGTTAATAATCAACAGAACACTCAGCAGAATGATTATTCACAGTCAAAAACTTCCCTTACATCTACATCAGACAGGGGATATGATTACGATCAGTAAACCACAAACTTTTGGAAACGAATGTAAAAATAAGGGTTTCAGTCCTCGCGTACAAGGAGAAAAACGGCATTTGTTTCAAATAAGAACTATCACCTTATACCAATTAGTATTCAAAACCGTAACTTTAATATTCGTGAAAAATTGGATTCAGCAACACTAGTACAGCTTGGCGGAAATAAACCCACTATTGCTAACCTGGAAAAATAAGTCTTTGTGGTCTTTGAAAATGGTAGGCGTATTTACGCCGCAGGGTACTAGGTGTAGAAAAATTAAACTAAACAGCTGAGTTTGACTGGTGCGGAGGGGAGCATCCCAATTTTTGAAAAACACCCAAACCCTGGAAAGGTAGGGCTATACAAACCAAGCCTGCCTACGCAGAATAGAAATTTTTAGCCCACGCAGGTGTCTACCCTGCACCGAAGCCACTGAGTCGCAAAGCGACACACTGCGCGGTAAGCGAAGCTATGCCGTAGGCTTTACGCGTCTAATGTCCGTGTAGCGATACTCTTCTAGGGTATTGCATCAAAATTGGGATGCTCCCGTGCGGAGTAATAAAGCTCCTCTGCTATGGGGTCTATAAGCAGGTGTTGCATTCTCCTAATCCTCCCCATCCCCAACTCGATGACTAGATATGGCTTTGAGTTTAGAAGTAAAAGAATCGGAGCGATCGCTATTTTCTGGGGTAAACTGACCTATGGGTTGTCCGTTTTGAGTTGGGGTCAGAATCCCCATCTCAAAACCCCGTTCAAACCTTCTTCCTTCTTCCTTCTTCCTTCTTCAAGACTCCAGGTATTGAAAATAATTAGGCGATCGCCCATTTCCCCCGAACAAAGAATTTACTCTCGTCAGATTTTTTTGGCAAAATCTGGGAACCCTATGGATAGAACCTGAGGAGACTCAGTTGACAAAATTATCCAAGAGGTTGTATAGATGAAACTTTCAATATGGCGAAATCATCGCTTTCTCAGATGTTCGTTGGTATTTAGCTTACTGTTGTGCATGGGCGCGATCGCTGTTAGTTGTACTTCAAATTCTGCTAACAAACCTTCTCAAGTGGAGAAAGCTAAAACTCCCTCTACTAGTACCAGCATTAACCAGCCTTTGCGTGTAGCGGTATTACCTTGGCAAAGTCCCGACAAGCAGCAAGAAAAATTACAACCTTTGGCGAAATATCTAGAGAAAATTCTCAAACGTCCGGTTAATTTCCAAATTACGAAAAACTATGCAGCTGCGGTGGATTTGATTGTCAAAGAAGAGGTTGATATGGCATATTTAGCAGCCCTCACCTACATCAAAGCCAACGAGCGCAATCCGAATATTAAGCCGTTAGTTATACCCATTGATCAAGCCAGTGGCAGACCTTGGTATACCAGCGTCATTGTTGCCAATACTGCCAAAAATATCAAATCGCTGCCAGATTTGAAAGGTAAGCGTTTTGCTTTTGTCAGTCCATCCTCCACCTCTGGGTTTCTGATACCCATGAATGGCTTGAAAACTGCGGACATTAACCCCAAAAGTGATTTTACTAAAATTCGCTACTCTGGCAGTCACGATAAAGCTACACAAGATTTAGCAGATGGTGTGGTAGATGCGATCGCTGACGATAAAGCATCTTTCCTGCGGAGTCAAAAATCAGGAAAACTGGCTGCTGCTAAATACAAAGTTATCTGGGAGTCAAAACCCATACCTGCACCCCCTATAGTTATCAATACCAAGAAGTTCGCACCAGAAGTTATCAAGCAACTGCAACAAGCCTTGATTGATGCTCCAGTAGGTGTTGTAGACGTAAGCGGTACTGAATCTGCTGGTTATACCTTGGGTAAAGATGCAGACTTTGAGGAAATACGTCGAATCTACACCCGTCTGAAGTCTACAAAAATAGCCGAAAAATGAAGATTATCACCAAGTTTATTGGTTCGACGGCGATTTCTGTGGGATTAGTAGCTGCTTTACTGGGAGGTAGTACAACCGTGATTAAACAGATAGAAAAATCTGTGGAGCAAAGTCGCGATCGCACTAATCAAGCAGTCCGTACAAGCCAAAAACTCAGGCTTTCTTTGGAAAAGCAAACTTCGGCACTGAAAAACTATCTTTTGCTCAATCGTAATACTACCCATTTGACAAGCTATGAGCAAGCGATGTCCAATTTTTTGACCAGTTTGTCAGAGATAAAACAGTTGATGCCAGAGGCGAAGCAACCGGAAGTGGTGCGCCGCCGTCATCAATTTCTTGTCCGCTTAGTTAATGGGATTACACAAGAGAATAATTCTTCCACATTTCAGATACAGCAAGATGTTCAAGCCATCAACTCATTCCAGGATGATATTCTGCTGTTTCTTAACGCCTTAATGGAGGAAGTACAACAAGAAGATGCTATTACCCAAAAAGCTGCGGCGCAGTTTAAATCTAATGCAGCCATTACCACCTACTGCTTAATTGGAGTGGTGCTGCTGATTTTCATTGCTCAGTTTTCCCTCACACTGCTACCAGTAATTCGCTCAATTCAAACCCTCCAAGTTGGTGCAGAAAAGTTAGGTCAGGGGGATTTAAATTATCGTTTGCATATTCACACGGCTGATGAAATCGAACAATTGGCACAAGAATTCAACCAAATGGCAGTCCGATTGGCTGATTCCTATAGCTCTCTAAAGCATAAGCAACAAGCCGCAGATGCCGCCAACCAAGCCAAAAGCGAGTTTTTAGCCAATATGAGCCATGAACTCCGTACACCCCTGAACGGGATTCTGGGTTACGCTCAAATCCTCAACCGTTCCCAAACCTGGGGAGAAAAAGAAAGGAAAGGGGTTAATATCATTCACCAGTGCGGTTCCCATTTGCTGACCCTAATTAATGACATCTTGGATATCTCCAAAATTGAAGCCCGCAAACTGGAATTACAACCGCAGGCAATTCATCTACCGTCTTTTCTCCAAGGAATTAGGGAAGTTCTCCGCATTCGAGCCGAACAAAAAGGCATTGATTTTGTTTATCTACCAGATGCCAATTTACCGGAAGGTATTTTAACTGATGATAAACGCTTGCGTCAGGTGTTGATTAATTTATTAGGGAATGCTGTCAAGTTTACCGATCAGGGCAAAGTGACATTCAAGGTGGAGGTGGTTGATTCTAGTTCTAGGGCTACACAAAAACAAACTGAATCCCGAACACCTGAAGATAATATAAGACTCCGCTTCCAGATTCGGGATACGGGAATTGGCATGAGTCCAGATTCCTTAGAAAAAATTTTCCAGCCCTTTGAACAAGTTGGTGAAGGCAAACGAAACGCCGAAGGAACTGGATTGGGACTTGCCATTACTCATAATATTGTCAGTCTCATGGGTAGCGAGATTCAAGTTACAAGTGAGTTAGGAGTGGGTAGTACTTTTTCTTTTGAGGTTGATTTTCCCTTGGCACAAGAATGGCAAAATAACGCCATGAATAACACCGGACAGCAATTAGTCAGCTATGAAGGGCAGTCACAAACGGTGTTAATTGTGGATGATAAGTGGGAAAATCGCTCGGTAATTGTCAGCTTACTCGAACCACTCAACTTTAATGTAGTTGAGGCAGAAAACGGTGAGGATGGCTTCAACAAAGCCATTCAGGTACAACCAAGCTTAATTATCACCGACATATTGATGCCAGTGATGGATGGATATACATTGTTACAGCAAATCCGAGAATCAGAGATACTCAAGGCAACTCCGGTAATTGTGTCTTCCGCATCTGTTTCCACAATGGATCGACAACAGAGTTTGGAAGCTGGTGGCGATGCTTTCCTAGGGAAACCCGTGGAAGCGGATGAATTGTTTCAGCTACTGGAAAAACATTTACCAATTACCTGGAAATCTCAATCCATCATTGCTGCCGATACTACTGAGTCATTACCCCAGCACAATGGTAGCAAGACAGATATGGTATTACCCGCACCAGCAGACCTGGAAAAATTGCTTCAGCTTGCTCAACAAGGTCGGTTAAAAAAGCTGGTGGCAGCTGCTCAAACCCTAGAACAACAAAATCCAGATTACGCTGCCTTTGTTGAGCATATTGTTCAGCAAGCTCAGGGGTTTCAAGTAAAAACAATTACAAACTTTATTCAACAATCCCTAGACAAATAATTTATTATTCTCTATAAATAAAATAATATTATTTCAATGTATAAATCATGAATGATTCAGATTTAATTTTAGTAGTAGACGATACTCCCGCTAACTTAGAAGTTCTTTCAGAAGCCTTGAATGATGCGGATTTTGAAGTGGCGATCGCTACGGATGGTGAATTAGCTATTAGTCAAGCGGAACTGAGTTTTCCTAGTTTAATTCTCCTGGATGTGATGATGCCTGGGATCGATGGTTTTGAAACCTGTCGCCGTCTCAAAGCTTCTAATATTACCCAAGATATCCCTGTAATTTTCATGACTGCCCTTGCTGATTCTACTGATAAAGTCAGGGGACTTAACTTGGGTGCAGTTGATTATGTTACTAAGCCATTTCAAGAAGCCGAACTCATTGCCCGGGTGAAAACACAGTTAAAATTACACCACCTTACCCAAAATTTAGAGCAGCAAGTAGCTGAACGCACAGCCGAACTCACACAAGCTTTGCAACAGGTGCAACAGTCTCAAATTCAGTTATTGCAATCGGAAAAAATGGCAGCCTTGGGAGAGCTAGTAGCAGGAGTTGCCCATGAAATAAATAACCCGGTGAATTTCATTTATGGTAACCTCGACCACTTTGAGGAATATATGCAAATATTCTTAGACTTTCTGCAACTCTATCAAAAATACTACCCCAACCCCGTAGAGGAAATTCAAAAGCAAGCTGAAGATGTTGACCTAGAATTTGTGCAGTCAGATGCAGTTAAAATGCTTGCTTCAATGAAAATAGGCACCGAACGCATCTGCCAAATAGTCCTGTCCCTGCGAAACTTTTCTCGCATGGATGAAGCCGAATTCAAAGCCGTTGATATTCATGAGGGCATTGAAAGCACCTTAATGATTTTGCAACATCGCCTCAAAGCTAAACCACAACATCCGGAAATACAAATAATCCGAGACTATGACAAATTACCCCTCGTTGAGTGCTATCCCGGACCATTGAATCAAGTATTCATGAATATCCTGGCGAACGCCATTGATGCCTTGGAAGAAGCCAATAGCAAACGCACCTATCAACAAATCAAAGATAACCCCAATCACATCACAATTCGTACATCTGTAATTGATTCGCAGTCGGTACAAATTGCGATCGCAGATAATGGTCCTGGTATCCCAGAACATATTCAAGATCGCATCTTTGACCCCTTCTTTACAACAAAACCTGTAGGTAAAGGAACAGGTATGGGTATGTCCATCAGCTATCAAGTTATTACAGAGCAACATCAGGGACAACTCAAGTGTTCTTCAAAACCCGGACAGGGAACAGAGTTTGTGATTCAAATCCCAATCTATCAGTCAATTGATAATTCATCTTCCCTACAAACCAGATGCAAGCAATAAAGGTAACGGTGCTGTCACTCTAGGCAGAGAGAGGAAAAATAGAAATAAGGGATATTGAAGTTTTGAAAAATTGAGCGAGTCAGATTATTGACAATCATTTGAAGTTTAAAAAATCCCTCAGATAGCTTAGAGACTTTACAGATCGTTAAGCAAGTCGTAGATAACTCCTCAGCCAGCTTGTGGTTTTACCGAGCATTTTGGTGTCCAGCATTGGCTCTCACAACCCTTACAGAGCAGGTGTTTGGTTTTCCTAATCCTCCCCATCCCCAACTTGATGGCTAGAGATGGCTTTAAGCTTAGAGGTAAAAGAATCGGAGCGATCGCTATTTTCTGGGGTAAACTGACCTATGGGTGGGTGATTGAGTTGAGAAGTTGCTACATAGGTCAATTGTTGGGTTGCTAGTGATGGGGAAACAGCAGTAGATGTTGCTGTTGCTGTTGCTGAAGCAGATAATAGAGGACTGCTATTATAATTACTGGATGAATTTTGGCTAGTATCAATATGATTATCTGTATTCCTCAAGGTGGGTTGACGATGTCTGCGAGCAAGGGTGAGGAAGCTAGGGATTTCTTCTGTGTCTTCCTTCCTGGTATGCTCTTTCCCCCTATCTACTTGAGTATGGGTGGTAGTTGAGGACTGTGAATTATGATTAACTACAGAAACAGGTGATAAATAAGTTTGTTGTGGTAAATTAGTATTCTTTTTTGGTTTATTTAATTTTGATGTAGTGGTTGGTTTTACTGTAAAAATGTCCGGAAATCGACTGCAAATCAAATTTTCAAACTCTACATTAAAATGAAAGCTAGCCTGTCCCCGTCGCAGCCAAAGTGCTAAGATTTGTTGCACAGAAATAGCCTTATAGCGACCTTGATACAAGGCTTCAATTATTGCTAAATGTAACCAACTGAGTGGATACTGGTTTTGCCAGCGAGCAATTAACTCACTAGCACTATAACCACTGAGGTCAAAGCTGTAGTGAATTAATAGGGCTTGCGCCAATTCATGGGAAGTGTCCAAGGCTACTGCGAACATCGTTCTTTTGGCTGGAGTGGGTAGACTGCAATCAGTTATCAGTAATTACTTTTACTAGCTAAAAATAGTAAATTCGGAAAGTTGGTAGATACTAATGCCGCTGCGCGGAAGTCAAAAGTCAAAAGTCAAAAGTCAAAAGTACTGTGTTTTCTAGCTTTGACCTTTTATAAATGGTTGCTTTATTTCCGCCGCGACGTACTAATCCAATTTATAGCTGTATAACCGATCTGTTTTGTGCTTGTCGAATTTATTGATTCTGTAACATATTACATTTTCCTCTTTTTTCCCATAGATGAAAGAATGTTATTAATTCTACTGGTCAATGGCAACCAGGGAAACGATATAGGGCGAATTAATTGCTCTAGAGCGGCCAGTTGCCACTAATGCTTGGTATACCATAGCTGCGACTTCGGCGCGGGTGGCAATTTGGGATGGTTGGAGCAATTTGGGGTTAGGAAAATTAACAATTATTTTCTGTACTGTACCAGTTGCCACGGCGGTTTGGGCATAGGCAGGAATCTGGGAGCGATCGCTATAACGCAGCAGTACATCTGGATGGGCTGATGGTAGTCCCAGTCCATTTACCAGGGAAACTATTACTTGTAACCTCTGTACATAATCCTGGGGGCGGAAAGTACCATCGCGGAATCCCCCTACAAACCCGCCCCGTGCTGCCGTTTGGATGGCACTATAGGCCCAAAATGGTTTGGGCACATCCGTAAAATCCGGTGCTTTTCGTTTGGGTGGAGGATTAAATGCAACTGCAATTAAGGCAGCATACTGAGCGCGATTCATGGGTTTATCTGGTTGGTAAGTACCATCGGCAAAACCACGGGTGAGGTTCATGCTCACCAATGCCCGAATAAATGGCTCTGCCCAATGCCCTACTAGGTCCTTAAAGGAGGGTATTTCCACCTGTTCCGGCTTGACGATGTAGGGGGAGATAATGGGCTGTTGTTTGCCCTCTGCCACCAGGGCTTGATAAATTAATGCTGCCAATTCACCCCGCTTAATATCCCTTAGGGGTTCCAATTGGGAGGTGTCTGGGTAGTTGGCAATTAACATTTTCTGGGTGGCGATCGCCACTGCATTGGTAGCATAACTGGGAATTTGGGCGCGATCGCCATAGGTGAATAAAACGTTTATATTACCACCACTGAGTTGCAATCCACTCACTAAAGAAACAATTGCCTGAATTTTGGTTAAATTTTGCCCCGGACGAAAACTACCATCCGGGAATCCACTGATAAAACCCATGCTGCTAGCCTTGGCGATCGCCTCTGCTGCCCAAAAACCTGGTTTGATATCGGTAAAATTACGGTTAGGGTTAGTGGCAGGGAGTGGGAAAGTTTTGGCGATCGCAGCTGCATATTGGGCGCGAGTTAAGGGCGCTTCCGGGCGGAATGTGCCATCGGGAAATCCACTTACCAAACCCATGCTCACCAATGCTTCTATAAAATCCGTTGCCCAATGGCCTCCAATATCGGTAAAACTGCCATTGATTGCGGTTTTATTGGTTTTATCTACCGTTACCGCCACGGTTTCTACTAAACCTTTAATTAGAGCCTGACTTAATTGATTGCCAGCAGATAACAGCCTATTTGATGTGGCATTTTGAATATCAAAATCTTGATTGTGGCGAAAAACATTACCAGCCGAGTCTTGGCTGTTACCCAAGTCCGGGATGGCTTTGCCATTAACAAATAAACCCCCTTGGGAGTTGTGAGTAATTAAATTATGGCGCAATACAGGGCGAGAATTACGAGATACAACCACGGCAACTTGGTTAGCAGATAATTTATTCTCAGCAATTAAGGGGGCTGCAAAATCACTCATGACCATGCCCAAAGGACTATTTTCCAGGACATTTCTCAGTATTTCCCCCTTGCCATAGCCAGTGATTACCAATCCAGCATTAGCATTTTTGACAAACAGGTTATCGGTAATTACGGGTTTAGCCTTGCCGCAGACAAACACCCCTTCTCGCCCGCATTGGATAAAAGTATTATCAGCCAAAGTTGGAGAAGTGGATTCAACCCACACACCAGAACCTTTGACATTGTTATTAGTTACCGTTACCCCAATCAGTTCTGCATTCCCCAGCAGCAATAGGGTGACATTTTGCCTACCAAACAGGCGACTATTATAATTACCACTACCAGCGATCGCAATATTTTTACCTTTGGTAGCTTCATTACCTACCACAATCACCCCAGCAGGAATTACCAGGGGGAATATTTCGCCATTGGCAGCATTATAAGTCCCCGGTGACAGTTGGATAATCATTGGTGTTTTTTTAGTCGCCAAAGCACGGGAAATACTCTTATAGGGTTTTTGTCGCGAACCACTATAATTATCATTTCCTGTGACTGGGTTGACATAGATTGTGGCAACTAGGGTAGAGTTCACCATGATTTAAGTAATAAGTGATAAGTAATAAGTAATAAGTAATATAACGGTTCCCACGCAAATAGGTTACACCAGCAGCCATAATTGCCAAGCCTTTCAGCATAAATTTTGGGGAACCCTAAAGATAGCGTTAAATAGAATTTTACCTAATGACACGACTCCAGAACTCACAAAATCAACGAGAGCAGCAAATCCAAGCCTTTATCAAAGTCATTGGCATATCTGATTTTCATCATAAAGAAGCATTAGAAACTGCTTTAACACACCCATCCTATATTTATGAATCAAAAGCAGACAGACAGACAAAAGATTTACAGGAAAAATATTATAGGCGACTGGCTCATTTAGGAGATGCAATTATTGGTGCTATTGTCACTGACTATTTATATGAAGAATTTCCTGACGATACAAAAGGTGAACTCACAGAATTCAAACAATTGCTTGTAGATAAAACTCAATTATCAGAATTTGCTAGTCAATTAAACCTACAAGATTTCTGTCTATTAGGAAAGAGTCTGAAAGGAAAACATTTAGACGGGCAAGAGAAACTTTTTGCAGAAATGTTTGCAGCTGTGCTTGGTGCAGTTTATTTAGAATTTAAGCGTAATTTTTCTCAAACTAGTTCTTGGCTAATTGATCGCTTTATAGCAAATGCTGTAGATGAACTTCTCAATGATGAAGAAGATGATGAGGAGAATTTTGAGGATATGAGTCTTAGCACCAGAGATTATCTAGACATGATTGGAATGGAACATTTTCCCGACGGATGGGCACCTGGGGATGATGACGACTAATATACAGTCATATTTAACAGGACTTACGCAATTGTCACAATTGGTGATTGGTGCGTGACGTTACAAGTCTGATTGCTACGTTCAAATATTCTCACAGCGTCACGCACCCTACAGAAAAAATATGCTTACCAGGAGTCAGAAGATGGGCAAGAAATTGAGGAACCATGATCAAGTTGTGTTGGAGCAACTGCTGGATCCAGAAATGGCAAAAGCTTACTTAGACGTTGCCCTTGAAGAATACGAACACGATGGGGATTCAGCGTTTTTTCTAGAAGCATTGCGGAATTTGGTGGAAGTACGAGGTGGGATGACTCATCTTGCAGAAAAAACGGGCTTGAACCGCCAAAACAGATCAAAACATAATGTGAGCGTGAGAACCCCTACGCTTTAGCGAGGGGATGAAACGTGACTCAAAGGGTTTTAATCCGTCGTTTCTCTATATTTATTTGATGGTATAATAAAGTCATGTCAATACAGGATGAAAAACTCCAAAAACAAAACTTGTTGACAGCCTGAACAATGACAACTGAAGATATGGGGTTGTGTTGAGAAGAATTTAACCATTGCCGTCAACACGTAAAATCTTCACGGTTAGAAGATACCAAAGTAGCCGTACAGCCATTAAATAGGTCGAGGCGGGTAGGACTGCTTGAACCAGTCAAAGCCCCTTTGGGGCAGAACTAGAGTTGTGAAGCACGTATGCGAGACTGCTGAACAACAACAGTTCGGAATCCTGGTTTTTTCAAAGCCAGGAGAGTTCAAATCGAGCTTTATCAGCATCAGGGAACCCTGAACTAAGAACCATCACCCTTATTCTCCATAATCTTGGTTATCGCTTGAGTGTACAACCGATTCAGACAGAAAAGGAAGTTGTAAAAGATATTATTTGATACTATAGCGCTACGGTTAACTCAAATCCAAAATAGTTTAAGCCATGACAAATAGCCGCTAAATTATTATTATTTGGTACACAGACAGTCACCGTTGGCTAAAACTGATGATTGAAGTTGAGCATCTAAGTAAAATATACGGTTCTACCCCTGCGATTTCAGATATTACTTTTAACGTTGAACCAGGGGAAATCCTCGGTTTCCTCGGACCAAATGGTGCTGGGAAAACAACAACCATGAGGATTTTAGCTGGTTATTTACCGGCGACTAGTGGTACAGCCCGGATTGCTGGCTATGATGTCCATGAAAATTCCCTGTTGGTACGGCAGCAAATAGGTTATTTACCAGAAACACCTCCCTTATATCCAGAAATGACAGTGGAGGGATTTTTACATTTTGTTGCCCGAATTAAAGGAGTATCCCCAGGCGATCGCGCGGACAAGGTAAAATCAGCAATGGAACGCTGTAACCTCCAGGATAAGTGTAATACCATAATTCGCAAGCTTTCTAAGGGATATCGCCAACGGGTAGGTATTGCCCAAGCCATTGTCCACGATCCCCCAGCAATTATTCTCGATGAACCAACCGTAGGATTAGATCCCCGGCAAATTATTGAGGTACGTAATTTAATTAAAAATTTGGCAGGTAGTCATACAATAATTCTTTCCACCCACATTTTGCCAGAAGTAAGTATGACTTGTAGCCGAGTAGCAATTATTAATCGCGGTAAAGTGGTAGCTACCAATACGCCCGAAAACCTGATGACTGAGTTGACTGGTAATTCTGGCTATGAATTGGAGATTACCGGAGAAACTCAAGTAGCTCAACAATTGCTCCAAAATGTACCTGGTGTCAGTTCCATTGAAGTAATTCCTACCCCAGAAAGGTTTGCTCCCAGTGCTGATGGGGAAAATCGCACCCACCTGCAAGTTATCTCCCAACCAGGAAGGGAACCAGGTAAAGATATTGCCACTGTTTTGATACAATCGGGATTTGGTTTACATGAAATGCGGCGAATGAATGCCACATTAGAAGATGTGTTTTTACAACTAACTACAGCAGAAAAAAATCTACCATCTGCAACAGATATAGCCAATGAGGAGGAAGCGGCTTAAGTGGGTATTGTACTGAGTAATATTCTTGCCATTTATCGCCGAGAGCTACAAAGCTATTTTGTATCGCCTTTAGCTTATATTATTGCCGGGGTGTTCTGGTTCTTATCAGGGTTATTTCTGGTATCTATTTTGATAGGGCCAGGTGGTATCCTGCCAACGGTTGCTGAATTAGATTTACGAAGGCAACAAATTCCTACCCCCATACCACCCATAGATGTGGCTTACGAGTTTTTACGGGCATTTTTAGACCGGATTGGGTGGCTGTTATTATTTATATTGCCCATTCTATCTATGGGGCTTTATGCTGAAGAGCGCAAGCGGGGAACCTTGGAACTCTTAGCAACTTCACCAATTACCAATTGGGCGGTGGCGGTAGGAAAGTTACTAGGAGTAGTGACATTTTTGATTACATTAGTGATTCCCATATTGGCATTAGAAGCAATTGTATTGGGTGCTTCTAATCCTCCCATGTCGCCAATTATTCCCATACTTGGTCATTTAGGATTAGTCTTGCTCGCAGCAGCCATTTTATCCTTGGGAATGTTTATTTCTTCATTAACCGACAGTACAATTCTGTCTGCGGTGTTGACTTTCGGGGTAATTTTATTGTTACTATTTTTCGATTTAATTGCTAAAAGTGTGGGTGGAGGATTGGGTGAAGCTTTGGGATATCTATCATTACTCAAGCACTACAATAACTTCATCCAAGGAATTTTTGATACCAGCAGTTTGATATTATTTGCTAGTTACATTATCTTAGGAATTTTTCTCACCGCCCAGTCTATTGATGCACTCCGTTTTCAGCGACGATAGTTGGTGGTTGTTGGTTGTTAGTTGTTAGTTGTTAGTTGATGGTTGACAGCTGACAGTTGACGGTTGACAGTCTTTAATTCATCCCTCTTTCCCTCTTTCACTCCTTCACTCCTTCACTCCTACTCTGCGAGAAGCCGCTACCGCGTCTACACTCCCTCACTCCCTCCCACACTCCCCACACTCTCTGCTCCCTGTTCCCCCTACATTCAGAGCGAGTGTTTATTTTTGAATTGCAATTCTCTGGTGTAACCAGTTCATAATGGCTACTAAATAACAATATGAAAATAATTACGAATCAAAAAATTGGGAAATATTGGTTTTGGTTAAGTCCATTCTTGATAGCTGCGGGCTTAACAGTTGGTTTTGCGTCAGAAAAGTGGGGAATAATCCCTTTTGTTTTGATTATAACTGGAGTAGCGATCGCTATTATCTGGTTATTATGGCAAAGTAAGCGTTCTAACTGGTGGGGCAGACGTTCCACCCAAGCAGGTACTAATGCCATCCTGGCAACTACTGCGGTGGTGGTGATTTTGGGATTAATCAATTTTTTAGGGACTCGCTACTCCCTCCGCCAAGATTTAACAGAAACTCAATTATTTACCCTTGCTCCCCAGTCCCAGGAATTGGTACGCTCATTAAAATCTCCGGTGAAAGTTTGGGTATTTGATATTACTCAAAATCCCCAGGAAAGAGAATTATTAGAAAATTACCAACGATACAGTTCTAAATTTAAGTTTGAATATTTAGATCCCCAAGCAAAGCCAGGATTGGTAAAGAAATTTGGGGTAGATGAAGATAATGGCAAGGTATATCTAGAATCTGGTAAGCAACGGATCAAGGTAATAGATGCCAACGAACAGCTTTCTGAAGCAAGGCTAACCAATCGTTTACAACAAATTTCTAGTGCTGATACCCTAAAAGTATATTTTCTGCAAGGACATGGGGAACATCCCCTCAAAGGGGGAAATAATGCCATGTCACAAGCAGTTAAAGCATTAGCTGACAGAAATTATATTACCGAACCATTAACCCTCACAGATAAATCCCGGGTTCCCAATGATGCAGCAGTAGTCATCATCGCCGGAGCAACCAAGGACTTATTTGCCAATGAGGTGAAGACTTTACAAAACTATCTGAATCGCGGTGGTAACTTGCTGCTGATGGTCGATCCAGGTACAGATCCGAAGTTAGATACTTTACTGAAGGAATGGGGGATAACACTAGATTCGAGGTTAGCAGTGGATGTTTCTGGAAATGCGGCCCTAGGACCAGCTGTTCCTTTAGTGACAACCTACGGACAGCATCCAATTACCAAGGATTTTGGTAATAATATCTCCTTTTATCAATTAGCACGACCAATAGAAACTAAACCAGTCACGGGAGTACAAAGTAATGCTTTACTACTAACTAAACCTTATCCTAACAGTTGGGCAGAAAGCGACTTGGAAAGCGAGAACTTAGAATTTAATGAAAAAAGCGATCGCCAAGGACCTCTAACTTTAGGTGTAGCATTAACAAGGAAAGTAGTGGAAAAACCACCAACCCCCAAACCTGAATCTACCCCTTCTCCCACACCCACAGCCAAGGCAACAGCATCCCCTCAACCTAGTCCCTCTCCCACACCCACAGCAAAGGCAACAGCATCACCTCAACCTAGTCCCTCTCCTTCACCCACAGCCAAGGCAACAGCATCACCTCAACCTAGTCCCTCTCCCACACCCACAGCAAAGGCAACAGCATCACCTCAAGCTACAACTACTCCTTCACCTACAGCAAAGGCAACAGCATCACCTACTACAGCCCAAACTAGTCCTCAACCTAGTCCTTCACCTACACCTGAAAAAGATAATCAACCCCAAGCAACTAATAGGGAAACAAGATTAGTAGTCATAGGCAACTCCCGATTCGCCACAGATACTTGGTTTCAAAGAGCATTAAATGGAGATGTTTTTCTCAATTCTGTTACTTGGTTGAGTCAACAAGATACCCAACCCCTATCCATTCGTCCCAAAGAAACCAAAAATAGACGGATTAATCTTGCACCGGCCCAAGCAGTTTTGTTAACAATATCATCCTTAATAGTTTTACCCTTAATTGGCATTATCGGGGCAATTTTTCTATGGTGGCAAAGAAGATAATAGGAGGAAGATTTTTAGCCCAATAAACCACCTGGAAATAAATTTACAGGCTAATATACCAACTACGTTAAAACTGATAACTTGCACCATTTTCAATCAGAGCCAGAGGCTCTATATCTAGTACCTCACTACATTAGTTATGAGGGGTAGAGGAAAAAACCGCAGAGGCGCAGAGAGCGCAGAGTCAGAGAAGGAGAGGATAAGTCTAGAAGTTGGTTTGCTCATCAGAATTAATGTGGTGGACTACTAGTTACCAGGCTGAGCCTGGTAACGAGGGGAAAGGAGGCTCCGCCTCCTGGTTATAGCATAGGAGTGCAGTTGTTAAATTTATCAGACTTACTTTATCAGCCGATAAATATATTCCTAGGTGGTAATTTTCACCCATCAATAGTAGTGCAAATTATGAACATTCAAAAGACGCAATTACAGGATATAAAAAAATGAAAAAAGCACAAGATATCCAATCCCTTTCCCCTTTAAATTTGACCGAAAAATCAACTGGATACAAGCCGTGTGGATTCATCCGTGGAGAGAAAAAATGTTTTCCTTATCTCATTAGCCCTTCGATTCATCTATGGGGTAATAATTCGCTCATTCGCTCATTCGCTCATTCGCTGATTCTAAATTCCCCTTGACCGAAAAATCAACTGGATACAAGCCGTGTGGATTTATCCGTGGAGAGTCAAAAATGTTTTCCTTGTTCTCATTAGCCCTTCGATTCATCGATGGGGTAACTGATAACTGATAACTGATAACTGATAACTGAAATGACCCTTTCCCCCATATTTATTCAGAGGTAGAAACAAGATGAAATTACAGCGAACTACGTTAATTTTACTTTTATTAGCCCTGGGTTTAGGTAGTTTTGTCTACTTTTTTGAAATGAATGGCAAAACCCAACAACAACAAGCCCAGGAGAAAGAACAACAAATTTTCTCTTTTGCAGAGGATGATATTCAGTCCTTGACTATCAATACTAAAAATTATCTTCTCAGTTTAGAACGCAACCAGAAATCAGACAAACCCAAGTGGTTGCTGACTTCTCCGGAACAAATACCAGCCAATGATGCGATCGCTGCTTATTTAACTGATTTACTAGTAAAAGGTAAAATTAACCGTACTGTGTCAACTGCGGCGAATAAAATTCAAGAATTTGGCTTGGAACCACCCCAAGCCAGGATAGATATAAAACTCAAAAATCAACAAGCCCATACCCTAAGTTTAGGAAATCCAACTTATAACAACAGTTTTTTGTATGCACAATTAGGTTCTACTGCCAAAAAGAATGGCAATGTAGATGTTTTGTTGGTATCTAAAGATTTTGCCAATGCTGTGAACCGGGAATTATCGGAATGGAAACAACCTCCACAAACCAGTGAGTCAAAACCTTTACTCAGCCCTCCCCAACCTACCCCACAGAAGAGCAAGTGATACCATTTTGGATTTTAGATTTTAGATTTTGGATTGTGAAAGAGCTACTGTATAAGTCTTTGGGACTTCCATTTGTGCTAATACGTCGCAATCATTTTTACCGACGGATGATTTATTTTTCAAATTGGTATCAGCTCTAATTTCTTGGCTAATAACTGTTGTAAATCAGCCAGAGACTTACTATCTGGTAGTGTCAGAGCTTTCACACCAGTGAGTTTTTCTACCAAATCCACCCCAGCAGTTGTACTCGCTGCAATCCCACTAATCAAATCTGGAGTTAAACCAAAACTCTGTCCAACCCCTACCACCGCATAGGGGTCAGAAGCACAAAGCACTGTGCAGCAAATTTGCTCTTTAATTTCTTCCAACACCACAGAACCATTGTATGGTTCAAAGGGGGAAGCCCCTGCCTCTGCTACCACCACATCAGGCTTTTCAGCAGCTATCATCGCCAATAGTTTCCGTAGGGAGACGCGGAACTCCTCTGGGGGACAAACTGTAGATGGTAAACCAGTATCCACAAAATCGAATACCTTGTCCGCACCTGCATTACTCATGGTAAGTATGTCATGGTATTGTCCTGCACCAGTCAACTTGGTTCCCACAACCTTAAGCCCAGCTTTTTTGAGTAGATGGATGATAATTCTCGCGGCTGTTGTCTTCCCGGAAGACATGGAAGTACCAATCATCATGATGGTTGGGCAATTGTAAGTAGTTTCTACTACATCAGGGACAAAATCCTTCATGCAAACTTTTTGTCCATTTCTCATTACATGGCCCCGATAAACCATAGAGGTGGGTGCTGGTTCTAAAAAAGACCTGGAAGTTTCTCGCCCAAAAATACCACCCTCTGTTAACGCCTCCATCCGCCCATCTGCGCCAATGTGTTGCCAATCTCCGACAATTTCTAATGTTGCCCTGCGGATACCGAAAGCACCCACAATCAAGTCTCCTTCCAAGACTTCCACCATCCGTCCAGTACTCAGTTCTATTCTGGACAATTTCCCCATAGGAGTAATCACCTCACCAACTACGTAATCTCCCGTAGTCCATTGTTCTCGTGGTAATGGATTTACCTGGAAAGGATGGGATTTTAAGTCAGAGATGCGGGTAAGGCAGGTAAAAAAGTACTTATCAGACATGATGTCCTCCTGATAAATTTTCGGGGAAGAGGAGGAGGGAAGGAGGGAAGGAGTAGGGGCGGGGTTTCCCCGCCCGGAGGGAAGGAGGGAAGGAGGGAAGGAGGGAAGGAGGGAAGGAGGGAAGGAGTGAAGGAGTGAAGGAGGGAAGGAGTGAAGGAGTGAAGGAGGGAAGGAGGGAAGGAGGGAAGGAGGGAAGGAGTGATGAATTAACAACCACCAACTAACAACCAATAACTAACAACTAACAACCAATAACTAACAACCAACAACTAACAACTAACAACTAACAACCGTCAACTGTCAACTACTTTCAAGACAGGATCTAAAAGTAATTGCGCTAACAGAGCCGATCGCTCGACTAGAGTATCCAAATATACAAACTCCCCTGGAGCATGGGCACCGTCACCCACTGCTCCCAAACCATCCAGGGTGGGAGTATAGAGACTGGTGGTATTACCATCAGAACCACCCCCAGCCATTCCTTCCTGTATTTCCATTCCCAGTTCTGATGCGGCTTGCTGTGCCCTTTGCCATAGCTGTTGATTGCCGGGAGTTTTTTCCATAGGCGATCGCCCTATACCACCTTGTATAATTAATTGGGTTCCAGGGGTAGTGGCTTGCAGGGCAAAAATTTGTGATTCAATCCACTGGGCATCTTCTGGATGTAATATCCGCACATCAACTCGGGCTTGGCTAGCAGGGGCAATGACGTTGGAACGGATACCACCGTCAATGGTGCCCACATTGACACTAATACCTCTTTGGGGGTCATTGAGGGCAAACAGCTTTTGGATCACAAAGGATAGTTCCAAGATGGCACTAGAACCCTTTTCCGGCTCTAAACCAGCATGGGCAGCTTTGCCAATCACTTTGATGGTAAACTCACCTACCCCCTTACGTTCTGTTTTAATTTTGCCTTGGGGACCCAAAGATGGTTCCATGACAAATACGCGATCGCAAATTTTTGCCAGTCGCCGGATATGATTGGTGGATTCATAACTACCAATTTCTTCATCAGTATTAATTAAAAACATGGGCACTACTGACAAAGGTAGTTCCTGAGCCAAAATCGCCTCTACAGCAAAAATGCTCAACACCAGTCCGGCTTTCATATCATAAATTCCGGGTCCGTACATCCTCCCTTGACGCTGCATCAAGGGCATTTTTTCTAAGGTTCCCAAAGCCCAAACTGTGTCACAATGACCTAATAACAACTGCTTGGGTTGATTTTTTGAACGTTCCTGAGGTAAGGCAATTAAATGTCCACCTGTTTGCCGACCAGGAATTAACTTGACATGATAGCTTCTTTGTGATATAGCCTGTTGTAAAATTGCTAAGACCTGTTGCTGTGCTGCTGGTACGGTAGAGGGGGATTCTGCCAAGACTAATCTTTGTAACAAGTCAATCATCTCTCCCCGACGACTATGGAGATAGTCCAAAAGTCGCCTTGCTGTGTGAGTAGCGGTGGTGTGACTGAACATTATTGCTTAAATCCGGTGTGGAAGGGGAAAGAGAAACTGCAGTCAATCTTCGCATAGCGTCCAGGGGGGAGATAAGCCAGCAGTGGTGCTTTCAGGAGCAAATCTTGGTCATCGCCATCGGATACCCGCAGTGCTTCTGGTTGGATGTGAGCTGCCACAATTTTGCCCACAATCAAACTATTTTCCCCAAATCCATCCACAATTTGGTCTAGTTGGCATTCCAAAAATAGATAGGCATCTTGGAGAAACACCCCATCAATCACAGAAGCGGGAAATGTTGGTAGGGCAGCTAGGGCAGGCTTAGAATTGTCATCGCACCGGGGCGCGGCTCCTAAGCTGGCTAATACTATCTGTTCGGGACGGGGAAAACTGACGGTGAATGTCTTTTCCCTACGGACATTTTGATAGGTACGATGGCGGGGAGTGCAGACAAAACCAAAATAATTCTCCCACCCCAAAGGCATTGCCATATGCTTGGGAGCAAGGTCATAATCCGTTTCTGGCTCTTTAGTTCCAATCACCACCAATGGAGCAACACTGAAGAATCGCTCCCACAGTGGTTGGCTCAAATCGAGGCTGACTAGTTGACTTTGGGGAGACTGAACCATGAAATTTACTCTCCCTTACAAGATTATTTTATCTCTGTCTGTATTTTAAAATACAAAAACTGAATGAAACTGAATCTCGGCAAGAAAATTAACAATATTCAAGGCAAGAGGGGAGTGTGGGGAGTGTGGGGAGTGTGGGGAGATGGGGAGATGGGGAGGGAAGGAGTGAAGGAGTGAGGGAGTAAAGGAGTGAAGGAGTGATGAATTCAAGACTATCAACTAACAACCAACAACTAACAACCAACAACCAACAACTAACAACTAACAACTAACAACTAACAACCATCACCTCCTGCTATATAACTTAAATATAAAAAAAATAGGGCAAATTTATGGATCATCAGGAAGTGAAATATAACATTTGCTTATCAATTTTCTTTATAAGGTGAATAATTAATAAAAATGCCACTGCTAAGACGTTATGTAGCGGAGTTTATTGGAACTTTCTTGTTAGTTCTTGTTGGTTGTGGTAGTGCGGTAATAGCTGCAACGTTTACAGCAGATAGGGTAAGGATTGGTCGAAATATAGCATACCCGATGGGTATTGGTTTGCTGGGAGTGGCACTAGCATTTGGTTTAACATTAATTGCTATGTCTTATGCCATCGGTCATATTTCCGGTTGTCATATTAACCCAGCAGTAACCATTGGTCTTTGGGCTGCAAAACGCTTTCCAGGCTCCGATGTGCCGATTTATATTGGATTTCAATCATTAGGAGCCGTAGCAGGAGCAGGAGTTTTAGCTTTAATTGCCAGTGGGAGACCTGGATTTGACATACTTAAAAATAGTTTAGCTTGTAATGGTTTTGCCGAACATTCCCCTGGTAGGTATTCTCTGTTGGCAGCTTTTGTCACTGAGTTGGTGCTTACCTTCATGTTTTTAATTATTATTCTGGGTGCGACTGATAGCCGCGCGATTCAGGACTTTTCCCCCATTGCAATAGGTGTGGGATTGACGGTGATTCACTTAATTAGTATTCCTGTTACCAATACATCTGTGAATCCAGCCCGGAGTTTGGGACCAGCAGTTTTTGTTGGTGGCTGGGCATTAGAACAACTGTGGCTGTTTTGGGTTGCTCCTATCCTTGGTGGAGCATTTGCCGGATTTCTTTACTCTCAGGTTTTAGAACGTTCAGAAAGCGAAAAGCGATCGCCCCAAGGGGAAAAAAGGTCTGCTGAAACTAGAAGATAAATTGATGATGGTTGTTAGTTGTTAGTTGGTGGTTGTTGGTTGGTGGTTGGTGGTTGTTGGTTGGTGGTTGTTGGTTGTTGGTTGGTGGTTGGTGGTTGTTGGTTGGTGGTTGGTGGTTGACGGTTGACGGTTGATGGTTGACAGTTGGGATTACTTCAGAAGATAAATTTAATCCTCCCTCCCTCCTTCCCTCCATCAACTATCAACTATCAACTAACAACTAACAACTATCAACTTCTAAGTATGAAATATGACTGTAACTAAGGGTAGGAAGGCCCAGATAAATTTTTGCCAGGATTGCAGACTGGGTTGGGGAGTTGGTTCTGGGGGTGAAAGTAAAGCTTCAATGCGCTGTTCCAAGCGATCGCTACCAGAAGCGCCCAATGCGGCACAGACGATACCAGTATTTTCAGATGTATCCCTAACTACTAATAGTAAGGATTCTGCTAGTAATAAGGGGTCTACCTGTAAGGCTGCGTGGGCATCGGCTCTTAATTCTCGCAAAGCTAGCAGTTCTTGCCATAAAGCATCTGTGTTGGGCAACCAACTGCTGCAAGAACGTACCCAACCCAACCAGAAAAACCAAAATGTGTCTCGGTAATGGTAGTGTCCTTGTTCGTGGGCAATAACTGTCTCTAAATGGTCTGGAGAGAGGCTATTTACCATTCCCTGGCTAATAACTAATTCTGGCTGCCAAAATCCAATTTGACCGGCAAATAGGGCTTCTGTGGAGAGAAGACGAGCTTGTTTCCGGTTAAGGCTAATTTGAGGACATTGGTGTGCTGATTTTACAGATTGCCAACCTTGCCATGTCAACCGAATGCACATCCAGGCTAAAAATACCAGCAAATTTAGTGAAATTACATAACCCAACCAACCGACTTGCCAGTGACCCATTTGACCTTGGGGTCCCATACATACAAGGGCGATGGCTGTCATCAAAATTAACAAGGGGGGAAATAAAAATAAAAATAGCGATCGCCGCCAACGGACGATCCAACTACCTTGGGGTTCACTCCATTGGTATCTAATCCAGCAAGCAACTGCAACGGCAGTCAAAATCATCACTAGATGCATTATTTTTGTTCCTCCCTAGCTTGCCTAGCTGCTTGTATGCGTTGAGCGATCGCTTGTATTTTTTCGCTAGCTGCTTCATCTAGACTATCAGCAAAGGCGGCAATTACATCGGGATTACCCACAGCTAAAAACTGCTGTAATTGCTCGTGTGCCTTAATCATGTCAGCCTGTTGTTTTGTTACCAAAGGTTTCCAATAGAAAGCACGTCCATTTTTATTACAACTCAGCCAGCCTTTTTCCGTGAGACGGCGCAGTACGGTGGTTACGGAAGTATAGGCTAGTTCCCGACTGGGGTCAGAAAGAATGCGATCGTGTACATCTTTAACTGTAGTTTCACCGAGTTCCCAAACAATCTGTAATACTTCTGCCTCTAAAGGGCCCAATGATAATTGTTTGGGACGGTAGTTAGGTAAAGGTGCCATATGGTTGATAGTTGATAGTTGACAGTTGATAGCTTAAGTGTGGGAGCCAGGGTGCGAGCGATCCCCGACTTCTATCCTAGGAATTGCTACAATGTGCGGATATTGATTTAGAAGTCGGGGATCTGTTCCCTAGCCATCAAAACTAATGAAATGCAATACTAGTGTTCCGCCACATTAGTTCTGAGGGGTAAAGGAAAAACCGCAGAGGCGCAGAGAGCGCAGAGAAAGAGAAATAGAGGATAATCTAGAACTTGATTTACCCATCAAAATTAATGTGGTGGAGTACTAGTACTTCACCAAATTAGTTATGAGGGGTATTGCATCAGTCCTATTTATAGGACTTTTGCTATTAGCCAGGGACTTAGAGTCCCTGGCGGTTGGATGTCCACCCCGCAGAATTAATGTGGTGGAGTACTAGGTTAACCAACTTTGGGGGTTAAATTCCCCTGCTTCTACAAGTAGCGCGTTTTGCGTCGGGGTAAAATCCCCTTTGCTCCCACGTAATTTGCTCATTCGCTCATTCTACATTCTTTTAATATTGCATGGTTGGGCAGTTAAAGTCAGGCTCAACGGATTCAATCCGGTTTGTCGATCGTATAATCATAAGTTTATTCTCTACCAACCAGAAGCAATTTACATTTAGTTTAGTGACATCAAGTAGGTAGAATGTGTCTCATTAGTAGTATTTTAGATTGGGTTCAACCAGCGCGTGAAGCTATTTGTTTACCATACCCCGGAATTAACACCCACAGATGTACTTCCTGAATGTGCGATCGTGGTTGATGTCCTGCGAGCAACTACCACTATGGCTAAGGTTTTAGCATCTGGAGGAGAAGCAGTACAAGTTTTTAGCGACCTAGACTTGCTGAAACAAACCAGTGAATCTTGGGCAGCTGAAAAACGTCTCCGAGCTGGAGAACGTGGTGGTGCTAAGGTTCCTGGCTTTGATTTAGGTAATTCTCCCCTCGATTGTATTCCCGAAAAAGTTGAGGGTAGGCGTTTGTTTATCAGCACTACCAATGGTACTCGCGCCTTACAAAGGGTACAAAAGGCAAAAGTCTTAATTACTGCCGCATTTGTGAACCGTAGTACAGTGGTTCAATATTTGATGGACAAACAGCCAGAAACAGTTTGGATTGTTGGTTCTGGTTGGGAAGGTAGCTTTTCCCTAGAGGACACCGCTTGTGCTGGTGCTATCGCCCACAGCCTGGTGCAATCAACTGGCTTGTCTGCAGATGAGTTAGCAGGTAATGATGAAGTAATTAGTGCGATCGCTCTTTATGCTCAATGGCAAGATAATTTACTCGGGCTACTTCACCATGCCACCCACGGTAAACGACTATTGGGCTTAGATGGTCATCAAGACCTTGATTACTGCTCCCAAACAGATATTTTGGATATCTTACCTATGCAACAAGAACCTGGTATTTTGAAAAGCCATCACTAAACACCAAAAATCTTGTTAGTAGTAAAATTTTCGGTATTTTTATGCACTAAGCTTATCTACATATGTATTTAATATGCATAGATAAACGAAAAAGCTTGAAGAAGGAAGAAGGAAGAAGGAAGAAGGAAGAAGGTTTGAGCGGGGTTTTGAGATGGGGACAAAGAACCCCAACTCAAAACGGACAACCGCTTTCATCAAATCCGGAAAAATCTGCCAGCCTCATCAGCAGTTTATTGGTTTAGCGGCATATATCTTGGCGGAAAAATCGCCATTTACCAGAAATTACCAGGTTTTATGTGTGGTACACTGGGGCGATTTTTCCGGAGGCTGGCAGATTTTTCGCTTGTTTTACCCAACCCATAGGGGATGGGGTTTTTGACCCCTATAGTCAGTCATCAGAAGTTTGAACAACAGGACGCTTAAACCTGGTGACTTCAAACTTCTGACTTCGATAACCGCTCCCATGCTCCCTATGAAGTAGGAAGTAATGTCCGGCAACTCCAGACTTTACAGAGCAGCGTCAAAGTCAATAATCTCATGTTAATTAGTCCCTTTTTCCGCCAAAGCGTGAAACAGGGACTATTTTTATTTTAAGCATCATCATTAATTGCCATCAGTAATCAATACTTGTCGTTTCAGGGGAAAAGGGAAAGAAAAAACCTTTTCCCCAAACCAAATTCACCCCTTGAAAGCAGGTGCCCACCGAGTAGTATTACATAAGTAATTTATCTGAGATTGTAACAAGTATTGATACTGAAAGTATTCAGTGACGATTAAATTGAGATTAATAGTAACAACTAATACTTTTAGTATTTATTCGTAAGTGATAGCCTAATAAACCTGAGTATTGATTTGGTAAATAATTTTGCCGATCCGGAAAAAACATAAAAATTCCGCAAATCTACTATGTGTTATGGATAGCATTTGATTTTATTCTGGGTATTTAGAAAAGAAAAATGCAAAAAAAGTGATTAATAACCAAAATTTTCCCAATCTCATTTGCGAAAAGAGAAATATTAGCAATTTTGCTGCGAACACATAGCTTGTCTATTGTATGTTCGTTGCTAAACCATAATTAATGGGAGATTGTGCTAGCTATTTCCTTACTAATAGTGATTCAGTTGGTAAAACAACTTCTAAGGAAAATGGAGGTTCAAGTTCAAAATTTATTAAAACACTATTTTCAGATTAAAACCCATATAAATAATATTTTTTTGAGGAATATTCAATGTCAGGAGATAATGATAAGGAAAAAATAAGTCATCTTTTACTTGTCAAAGACATTCAAGGTCAGAGAGTTATCACTCTTCAAGAAGCAACCTATTCTCTGGGACGGGATTCAAGAAACTCTATAGCTCTACGTTCCCGTTCAGTTTCTCGCCAACATGCTATTTTATTGCGGGTAACTGTTCCTGAAAGCGAACAATATGGCTTTCGAGTAGTCGATGGTAATTTCAATGGCAAACGCAGTACTAATGGCTTATTGGTTAACGGCACGAAATGTGTTTCTCACGACCTCAAGCATGGAGATATCATCGAATTTGGTTCTAATCAAGCTAAAGCTATCTACTACGCAATTTGCAATTTAGCAGAACAAGATATACCTGAATCATTGACTGTAGAAGAATTATCTGAGTTATTATCAGAACAAGAAAATTCAGTTAATCCTTTTGACACCTTAGTTTTTAATAATGAAGACACTAGCAGCCAAGGGACTGGTGATGTGGCTTTAGCTCGTTTAGCTTCTTTTCCGGAACTGATTCCCAATCCAATTATTGAAATGAGTTTGGAAGGAACAGTTACTTATCTCAATCCAGCTGCCACTTTAAAGTTTCCCACTTTGAGAAAAGAAGGACACCAGCATCCGGTATTAACAGGACTCTCCTCTGCGGTACAAAATGGCAAGGGGAGTAGTTTTATGCGGGAAGTGCAGGTAGAACAAGAATTTTTTGAACAGTCCGTTCATTATATTCCCGAAAGTGATTTAATCAGAACCTTTATTACTAGTGATATTACTGAAAAAAAACGGGCAGAGGCAGAAGTACGCCAACGCGATCGCCTGTTAAAAGCGGTTGCTGATGCGGCTAATTATTTATTGGCAGAGATGAACTACAATCAAGCTATAAATAAGGCTCTAGCTATCCTGGGGTCAGCAGCAAATGCAGATAGAGTTTATCTATTTGAGAATCATCCCCATCCCGATACCGGAGATATGGCTGTTAGCTTAAGGTTTGAATGGACACGCTCATCTGAGGTAACAGTTTCCCGTACTCACTGGCAGAATCAAACCCATAATAATTCTGGATTGGCTCGTTGGTACTCGGAACTTTCTGCAGGTAATTCCATTAGTGGTACTACACCAGAATTTCCCCCTGCGGAACAAGAATTTTTGATTAAGGATGATGTTCAGTCCCTCATACTGGTGCCTTTACGGTTAGAAAATCAATTCTGGGGTTATCTGGGTTTAGCAGATTGTGTCAAACAACGGCAATGGACAAAACAGGAAGAATCAACTCTAGTGACAATGGCTGCCAATATTAGTAATGTTTGGCAACGCCAGCAAGTGGAGGAGATGATTCGCCACCAAGCTCTCCATGATATGCTCACAGGATTGCCCAATCGTTCCCTATTTAATCAACAGCTGACTCAAGCTCTTCCCAATGCATCTCGCAATGAAGAAAGTTTAGCTGTGATGTTTCTTGATTTGGACAAATTCAAGATTATTAATGACACCTTAGGTCATACATTGGGAGACAAATTATTACAAGATGTTGCCCATCGATTGCGGGAATGTCTCAGAGCTGGAGATGTTGTTGCTCGTTGGGGTGGTGATGAATTTACCATCCTGTTACCTCGAATCCAATATCTAGATGAGGTAACACAGGTAGCTAGAAGAATCTTAGAATCCTTAGAAAAGGTCTTTCATATCGAAGGTAATGAACTGTTTATCAGTGGCAGTTTAGGTATTGCTCTGTTAGATGAGTATAGTCCTGATGATGAAAGTCTAATTCAACACGCAGATGCAGCCCTATATTATGCCAAGGAACAGGGAAGGAACAACTATCAGTTCTACACAACTTCTTTGAGTAGCAAAAATCCAGAATTACTAAACTTAGAAAAAAGTTTACGTCATGCCTTAGAAAAAGATGAATTCGTGGTGTATTACCAGCCTAGAGTTAATATCTCCACGGGTCAAATTACTGGCATGGAAGCATTGCTGCGTTGGCAACATCCTGATATGGGAATGGTATCTCCCAGTACTTTTATTCCCATTGCCGAGGAGAACGGATTAATTATACCCATTGGAGAATGGGTTTTGCGAACAGCTTGCCGACAAAATAAAGCTTGGCAAGATGCTGGATTACCCCCCCTAACTATGGCAGTCAATCTTGCTCTCAAGCAGTTTCGTCAACCCAACTTGGTAGAAACTGTGATCAATATTTTAGAAGAAACAGGGTTAGAAGCGCAGTATTTAGAGTTAGAAGTGACAGAATCAACTGCCATAGAAGATTTAGAATTTACCAAAAAGATGCTGCAAGAACTGGAGGAAATGGGTATTCATCTGTCCATTGATGATTTTGGCACTGGTTACTCTTCCCTATCCCGTATACAATTGTTACCACTCCACAATCTCAAAATAGACCGTTCCTTTATTAAAGAGTTAACCACTGATGTGAAAATGCCTCATATTATCAAGGCGATTGTTACCTTGGGGCAAAGTTTGGGTTTGAAGCTTACCGCCGAAGGGGTGGAAAGGGAAGAAGAACTGGAGTTCTTGAAATCTATTAAATGTGAGAATGTCCAAGGTTTTCTCTTCTACCGACCCCTTTCTTCCCAACAAGCAACGGATGTACTCCATTCCAAAGGATCTATCTTTTAGATGGTTGTTGGTTGTTAGTTGTTAGTTGTTAGTTGTTAGTTGGTGGTTGGTGGTTGACAGTTGTTAGTTGTTAGTTGTTAGTTGTTAGTTGGTGGTTGGTGGTTGATGGTTGACAGTTGTTAGTTGTTAGTTGTTAGTTGTTAGTTGGTGGTTGGTGGTTGATGGTTGGTGGTTGATGGTTGGTGGTTGATGGTTGACAGTTTAATTCTTTCACTCCATCACTCTCTCACTCCCTCACTCCATCACTCCCCACACTCCCTCACTCCATCACTCCCTCACTCCCCACACTCCCTCACATATCCGTCAGGGAAGCACCCAACCAGCCAGCAAAGTTCTTTTTCTGGATAGGAGAGGGATTTTCTATAGGTAGTACCTGATATTTTTGGGGACGTGGTTCACTCAAGGTGACAGGTACAGAATATAGTTGATCGTGGTGAAAAAATGTTACTTGGATGGTATCCTGAGATTGGTAGTCTTGGAGACGATCGCTCAGTCCATTTGCACTAACTCTTAAGCCATCAATTGCTAGCAGTTCGTCCCCCGCATCAATTCCTGCTGCCTGTGCTGGAGAATCAACCTCCACAAACTTAATTAATTCCCTGCCATTCTCCCTACTTACCTTAATACCCAAGAAGGGTGTTTTTTCTGTATCTGCAACTAGCTGTAAACCAAAGGGTTCTAAATATTCATTGAAAGGTAACTCTTGCGTCCCTTCAATGTATTTTTGGTAAAAATCAGTTAAATCTTTACCTGCTACCAACTCAATGATTTCCTTGAGTTGTGCTGATGTATAACCAACCTCTTGTTGACCAAATTGCTGCCACATTTGCAGCATCACATCATCCAGGGAGCGTTGATTTTGGTGCTGGGAACGAATTAATAAATCCAATAACAGGGATATCATTTCCCCTTTTAAATAGTAGGAAATTTGAGAATTAGGACTATGGGGATGGGGACGATATAATTTAATCCATGCATCAAAACTAGATTCTGTCAAGGGCTGTACTTTTCTTCCTGGTGTGGTAAGGAATCTAGTAATTTCCTTGCCCCAGTTATGCAAAAATGACTGGCTATCATAAATTCCGGCTCTGAGGGGAATCAACAAATCATAGTAGCTGGTGGTACCCTCACAAAACCACAGACAAGGGGTATAATTCTCCTGGTCATAGTCAAATACTTCCAACTCTTGGGGACGAATGCGCTTGACATTCCAGAGGTGGAAAAATTCATGGGCTACCAACTGCATGAAGCGTTCATACTTTTGGCGATCGCGGAATCCAAAACGCTGATATATTAAAGAACAACTGCTTTTATGTTCCAAACCACCATAGGCTTGGGAAAATAAGTGCAGCAGAAACACATATCTGTCATAAGGCAAACCAGCAAACATTTTTGCCTCTACCTGGATAATTTTGGTGATATCAGCAATCATTTGCTCCACCTGAAAATTACCCCGTCCCCAAATTGCCAATTCATGGGGTTTACCCATCACCTGAAAGTGATGTAACTGGTGAGTACCAATTTCAAAGGGACTATCAACCAGGGTATCAAAATCTGCTGCGAGGAAGGTATGATTTTGGTCTGAGATTTGAGGTAAAGCTGTGGTAATCTGCCATTGGTCATTGGCTGGGATAATAGTCACCCGAATTGGCTGCTTTTCCTCACCTAATACTCTCAGGAATAAAGCCGCACCATTAAAGTAGCCATGGGAACTATCTAAGTGATTTGTACGTACAGATAGTTCATTAGCGAAAATACGGTACTTTATAGTAACTTCCGAAACGTTATCTGTATTTACCTGCCAGTGATTTTTGCTCACTTTGTGCCAAGGTAAAGTTTTATTTGCTGTAACAGCAGTAAAATCCTGTAAGTGTTTAGCGTATTCCCGGACTAAGTAAGAACCAGGTGTCCATACAGGTAGTTTTAAATCCAGGATTGGTGATGGGACATTTTGGATGTGCAACGTCACTTCAAATAGGTGCGTTGCTGGTTGGGGCATGGCTACTTGATAATGAATTTGGGGTAGGGATTCTTCTACAAGAGGAGCAGAATGGGATGCTGTTGCTTTGGTCATACAATTTTAGATTTTAGATTTTAGATTTGGGATTGAGATCCTAATTAACACATTTTATAACCCTGATATGGCAAGGCTTTTAACTAAATCAAATAAATATGTGTATTTTTTCGTTGTTTATGTTTTTGCCAACTGTGACAAAATATTGTAGAACTTACGCAACTAGCATATTTGAAGGTAGAAATCAGGCTTGTAATCTCACGCACCAATAACCGATTGTGACAATTGCGTAAGTCTTGACCAGAAGTCCGCAAATCAAAACAATACTATAGCACTACGCATATACGTCAAGACATTGTTGAATGCCCAAACCTATGAACAGTAAACTTATTACTTATTATTTATTACTTATTACTTGCGCGTAGCGCTATAAACCCAGTTATTGATAAAGAAAGAATTGTTTCGGTCACACATATTTAAAAACTTGTCTAATGCCATGGGCTAAATAATGTTTTTGTTGCTGTATATATAAATCACTGGCTTTATTATAAGTTGATAACATTTCACGGAAATTTTTAACCTGACCGTGTTCATCTGTAATATTAAGAAGAACCCAGCCTAAATTATGATAAGCTTCTGCATAATTTTGTTTTAACTGAACTGCTGTTTCTAAATGGGAACGTGCCTGTTCCCATACTCCTAAGCGTCCATATAAGGTACCTAAACGAAATAAAACAAAGGCACGAGCTGGAAATTTTTGAGTGTAAATTTCATAGATTTGGATAGCTGCTTGAAAATTATGCAGATGTTCCTGAGTAATTCCTTGATTGATTAATACCCAACCAGGAACTGTTGATTTATAGCTTGCTTGTTCAAAACTGTAAATTGCATCAGTCCATAAACCTTGTACAGCTTGTTTCCAACCTTTAAAACCCCAACCAAAAGCACTATCAGGTACTAGAGTAATAAATTCTTGAATACGTCTTTCTACATCATTTCCTTGCTTAGTAGTTACTGCTTTATCTAGGGAAATAATCAGATAAGGATACACCCATCCCTGTAATTCTTGAGAATTTATAGAGGAACTTTGCTTAGATTTAAAAACTGCTTGAGTTGCAGCACGAATTCCTAATTTCCATTTTTGTTGATTGACAGCTATCCAAGCTTGTAACCCTAAAGCAAAAGTGCAATTAGCATCAAGTTTAAGTGCTTGATTGACAGTTATTTCAGCTTGCTGCCAATTGCCAGATTTACCTAATGCCCAAGCTAAATTTGCTTGTATCCAAACTTCTTGGTTAGCTAAATTGGCTGCTTTTTGCAAATTTTTCAATGCTTGGGACCAATTTGCTTGACGACAGTTAACAAGTCCTAAAACTCCATAACCTCTACCATCATTTGGTTTTAATTGAATCGCTTTTTTGGCTGCAATTTCTGCTTGAGTGTCATCAAGATGCATTTGAATTAATGCTATCTCAACTGCTATTTCTCCGTTATTGGGTTCGGTTTTAAAATATTTTTCATAAGCTAGGACTGCTTCTGCTAATTTACCTTCTCTAACTAATTCCTGCGCTCTTTTTTGGCTGGGAGAGACAAATTTACCGTTGAGAGCATCAATTAATTCATCAGCTGTTTGGAAGCGATCTTCAACCCTAAATTCCATTCCTGTCAGGATGACTTTTTCAATTAGGGAACTAAGTTCTGGACGTAATTGTCGGGGTGGAATCAAGGGTTCTAATGCAGTGCCCTGTAATAAAGTATTTGCTCTTTCTGTTGCTTCTACAGGTTGTTGTCCGGTCAATAATTCATACATTGATGCACATAAAGCGTACAAATCTGTGGCAGGAAAACGCTTACCATTTTGGATATATTGTTCATAAGGAGCATATCCAGGTGTTAATAAACGAGTCATATCTCCTGTTTGACCCGCCATAAATTCTCTAGCTGCACCAAAATCAATTAGTACTGCCCTATCTTGATTCTCAACTATAATATTATCAGGCTTGATATCTCGATGAAGTAATCCATGAGCATGGATAAATTTTAAAGATTCTGCAATTTGAATCAAATAGTATTTGACTCTATTTTCCGAAAGCTTTCCTTCTTCTTCTAATATATCTTGCAAAGACTTACCGTCAAGCAATTCCATTACCAGATAAGCAGTATCATTCTCTTCAAACCATTCATAAATTCGGACAATATTAGAATGAACACATTGAGATAAATAACTGGCTTCTAACTGAAATTTCTGAAGTTGTTGTTGCTTTTGAATTGGAGCAATTGAACTGGGCCAAAGTACTGTATTTCCTTGTCTAGCACCACCTTCTGGCCATAGTTCTTTAATAGCAACCTCAGCTGTATTTCGTAAATAAACTCCTTTATAAGTAATGCCAAATCCTCCTTGCCCCAGAACTTTTTCTATCTGGTATCTTCCTTGTTTTAGTAATGTACCAGCAGGTAAGTGTAGAACAGATGAAGTGGAGGGATTAGTAGTAGAAATAAAGGGTGTACCGCAAGCAATACAGTTAATTGCATTGTCAGCATTTTCAGTAAAGCAAGTTGGACATTGAATAGACATTTTTAATGATTATTTTTTAGTTATTTCCTGACAGAATTTGAAATAATGGGATGGTATTATCCTCTTTAGATTGTGTTTTGTTTAGTTTGTATTTTTCACTTTTGCTCCACAAGTTTTCAAAATATTTCTCGGTATCATAAATTAAGTCTTTGCTGTTTATGTGAAAGGCTGGATATTTATTTTTATAATTAGGATCTGAGAAGTACATCCATACAATCTGACAATCTTTTAATAAATTTGACAAGTCTCTGTTAAAAGCAAATTATTTTTCAGTAAATCGAGTAATTTATTTCATAAATACCGTTAGTGAGTTTACGATTATCATTTCTCCATTCGACACTGTAATGCTAAAAGGGTCGCATTATCAGATGCACCCCGCTCCAGAACCCGTTCAATAGTTTTATCAACGGCTGATTTTAAGTCTTGATTGCCATTAAAAATTTCTGTTAATTCATCTTGCGGAACTAAATCCCAAACTCCATCAGAACATAGCAATAAGATATCTCCGTTCTCTAAAGTTATTGATAAATCTTGAGTAGTACGTCTTAAATTTTGAACATAACCATCACTTAATCTGCGTTTTGAGCCAAGGGATTTGGTGAGTACATTTCGGTCTGGATGTTCTAAACTTTCTGCTGCTGTTATTTCACCACTAGCAACTAACATAGCTACCAGGGAATGGTCTTCACTTAACTGGCTTATTTCTCCTTGACGTAATAAATAAATACGGCTATCGCCAACATGGGCTATCATTAATTTTTGTGCTATGGCTAATACCAAGCTGAGGGTAGTTCCTCCATCTTTGACATTTTTGGATATTATCTCATTGGCTTTTTTAAATAATGACATTAGCCATTCATTTCTTTGTTCTACTGTTTTAAATTCAGGGGGTATTGGTTCTTCTAAGACTGTTTTTACTGCTAATTTACTTGCTATTTCTCCCTGAGACATACCACCCATACCATCAGCAACAACTCCTAAGATCATAGTTTCCAAATCGCTTAATTGCTGTTGCCTAATTCCATAGTTGTCTTCATTTTGTAGGCGACTAGTTGAAAGTCCCACAGTTGACTGACTAGCAATGTTCCACTGAATTTTAGGAGTACGAATTACTTGACGAGTTTCTAATAATATACTGAGGAGCTGAGATAGAGGAAATCTTTCTTCAGGAATAGGTGATAGACAAATTTTTAGTATTTGATAAATGCGAGGAATGGGATTAATTTCTATGTCAATTGTTTGGTGCAATGATAATGGTTGTTTATGGATAAAATGATATAATAATGCCCCTACTGTATAGCTACTCATGGACTCATGAATAGGATTTTGGTCATAAGTAAGTTCGGAAGCACAATAATTTCCTTGTAAGCCAGAGAGTAATGTTTCACCAACGGGATAAGCACTCGTTAAATCAAAAAATTGGCTTGGTGTTCCTACTTGGACTAATTTGGGTTCGATGGAAATGAAACACCAGTGACGCTCATGAACGTACCGAAAGAATTGACAGACTTGACTAGTTACAGATAAAGATTCTTCTAAGGAATGCTCTGTTTTTAACCAAGTTTCTAGTGTTTTTGTATCTTCTGGAAAATCACTGATGAGGATGAACTTACTAGGAGAGTCATCAGAGTTAATTTCTATTTCTGGATAGTATTCATCTTCTAAATATTCGGAGTCTGTTTCTAATGAGTTAGATGTATGAGATTCATCTTCAATATCCTCCGTTGTAGTTTCTGTGTTATCCTGCTGCTTTTCTGGAGTTTCTGAATTAGGAATAGAAGATGAAGGAAGGTTGATAATCAATGAATCTACTGTGGTGTGAGCAATGAGTCCAGCAATCATTTTGTAATCACCGAGGATTTCCCTGAGTTGTAGCTCTCGGTGTAGTCCACCCCCAGTTGAACCTACCCTTAATAAGCCTAATTTGCTCGGGCTAGTATCAATATCTGTAGAAGATATATTAACTTGGAAATAGTGGATATTTGCTGAAAGTTGACCCAGATATAACAAAACTTCTATTTGAAAATTTTCGATTGAGAAGGTTTGATTTTCCTGGATAATTAAATTATTGTTAGTATCAGATGATGGTGATGTCATTGATCAACCAATTATGAGTAAATTTCATCGATTTATATCTGTTTATATCTGTTTGGGAATGGGAGAAAAAGCCCCCAGTTCCAATTAGATATCAAGCACTTTGAAAACGAAAGCGTACCTTCCCAAAAGCAATTTCGTCTCCAAAGTTGATGTTTTCAGGTATGGTAATTCTCGCTCCAAAACGAGTTTGACCAGTGGGTTTAATGAAAATCCCATTTGTAGAGCCAAGGTCTTTAATTTTCCAAACTCCCCCTTCTGGATAAATTTCTGCATGGTTGCGTGAAACTGTTTCACCACCGGGAAATTCTTCTAAATCAACATCAACAGGTCCCATGTCTGGGTCAAATACACCAACAACAGCATGACTATCTATAGTAAATTCTGACACCGGAGAACCCGTTTGCAGAGAAACTAATTTGCCTGTTGTCGCAGTGGTTGTGAAAACAGGAGTAGTGGGTGGTGGTGCTGGTATTTCTGGTTCAGCTGTGGATGGCTGGATAACCGTAGGTGTTGATGGTGGTGGTATTTCTGGTTCAGCTGTGGGTGACTGGATAACTACAGGTGGTGGTGCTATTGCTGCTCGTAGTTCAGAACCGCAAGCTTCACAATATTCTGCATCATCCGGGTTTTTATCATAGCCACAGGCTGCACAAGTAATCATTGATATACTTCCTTAATTTGTCAGAAAATTGGTAATAGATGATTGGTAATTTTTTGGGGTTGCTGAATCCAGGTATGAATTTATCTCACGCAAAGACGCAAAGACGCAAAGAATCGTTGTTTAATCTATCGAAAAATGTAAAATCATACTTCCATTCAGCAACGCCAATTTTTTAGCTCCCAATCCAAAATCCAAAATTAAATTAGAATTTAGGTTCCTGTTAGTTTACGCATTTCTTCTTCAGAAATTTGGTCATTAATATCACTACCCATTTTTACGGTTTTACCTTTGGCTCCCATCTTGACGGTTTTACGAGTTCCCGCAGATATTTTGCGGGTTTTGCGTAACTCTTTTTGAGCACCATTGAGGGATTCCTCCATCTCTTTGTTGCCAATTCTCACTGTCATACGCCGCGCAGTTTCTAATATTTCTTCGGCTTTTTCGGGGTTGCGGTCAGCGATTTTTGTCGCTTGGTTAACTAGGTTAGAAATATTACATTGCTGCACATAATCCATTACTTCTTGGTCAACTTGTGCTGCACCTCCCTGTCCGACGACAAACTGCACGACTAAATTCTGGGGTGGGAGTTCACCGCGTCGGTTTTGTCCAGGAATATCATAGGTTAAGCCAAGTTGTGCGATGCGGACGCGGGATGGGGGACGGCTGTCCATGTTAAATTCGAGAATGAATATGGTTTCATCACCAGCTGCTGCATTACCAATGGGGTAAGGGTCTTGGGTTAGAGGAAATTCTGCTTGTGTCGGATAGGCACGGACAATACGGTTGAGTTCTACACCTTTAACAGTTTTGACGGTTAAAGCTAGGTTGGTAATCACTTCCTGCTGTGCCTGACTGTATTCTTCAATGATTTTGTGGGGTAGATCCAGTATGGAAACTTGGGTACCAATGGCATTCCCAGGAACTACATAAAACAGGGTTCCACCAGTAGAATCACTGAGATGACTCAGTAAATCTTCTTTGAAGTCTTCCCCAACTCCCAAGGCGGTAATAGGGATATTTTTGGTGGCAAAATCTGAAGCAATTTCTCGACACATATCTTCATCAAAGGTTCGACCATCTGTGAACAACAGGGTACGTCGGACAGCCATATTTTGACCTCCAAGCAGATCTAAAGCACGACGCAGACCCAATCCCATGCGAGTACCACCAGAAAAACTGCGGAGTTGGGTTATAGCATTTTCTAATTGACTGACTTGGGTGGCAGGGGTTAAGCCAATAATCTCTGAAGCTTTGTCATCAAACTGGACAATCGCAACGCGATCGCTTGCTCCTAATCTCCCAGAATCCACTAGTGCTAACAGTGACTCAATGACTATATCAATTTTTGACTTGCCACCGGTCACCTGGTTATAGTCCTTACCATCTTCGGTATAAGTAATACCAGTAGGTGTGACATCCCCAGCAACTACTTCATACATCGAACCACTGGTATCAATCACAAAAGCAAAGGTGGTGGATGGACGAGTCGCAGCTACATCTTTGATTGGTCGCAGCTTCAGCATGAGAAATAATTTTTGTCCGGCTATATCCGCTGGCATAAATTCTCTGTGAGGGGTAATGGATACATTTAGCACATTTTGCATTGTGATTTTCCTAGTATGAATTCTCTAATTTTCCGGAAATTTAGCTCAGATTTTTAAGAAAAATTTAAAGGTGGTAGCATTCCTAACTGGGGTTCCATATCAGATAAATCGGGATTAACGAGGGTGGGATTTTCTTGATTTCCTGGTTCATTTAAGTTCTCAGTTATTGATTCCACTAATAACCGTAAATTGAGGGTAAGGGTACTTTCTCTATAACCTTCCTTGATATCTTGTATCCAAGTATTGATAATTTGGTTGAGATGACTATCTTTGATGGCACATAAACTTTGATTTTGCAGTTTTATGCGGATATTTTCCCGCTTTTCTGGAGTGAAAATTTGCTCGGGATTATTTTCTTGATTGGGGTTTAAATCTAAATCATATGTATATTCATCGTTGCTATCTTTTACTTTCAGAGAAAACATATATTTAACCATGAGACTTGGGGGTCATGCTTTTGCATCACTACTCCATAGTAAAACGCATAAATTACAGGACTTTTGAGGTCAGTGAGTTACACCAATTTCAGGGGTAGTTTCTCAGCCTTGGAATTTGAATCAGTTGCTCTACTTCATAAACATCAAATCTGCTGTAAAATGCTGATTGTTATCACAACTACTCATTTAGGTGATTACATTAATCATCAACTTTAATTTTCTTAATATCCCACTGTCGCTCCTCTTAATTCCACCTCATATAGAACTTGATATTTATAGGATGAAATAAAGTAATATTTTGCTAATTTTCCCTGGTATATTTTCCCATACTTTATAGTATGAAAATATTAACTTTCTCAAAATATCCATTACTGCTATTAATCCCCCTGTGCTTCTTGTTTTAAGTGTTTACCCCACAGATAAAATGGCAACACACCACCAAGTGAAAGCAAAATCAAGATGTATCTCACCATATCTAGTCGTACTGGTAAGGGAAGGGAACGACCAAAAACAGTGATTGTGTAACCTTTTGGTGACGATTCCACTGGTTTATTCCCTTGAGAATTGACAACAACCTGGACATCATGCTTAGAAGCACGTTCTGCATTGGGATGAGTATAAGTAATTTCGTATTCTCCCAGCAAAGAATTGAGGAAAAGTTGTAAATTCTCTGCAATAGCTTCTGCATCCCCAGAAAATTCACTTATTCCCCCAGTTAATTCCGCGATTTCTGCTAACCGTTGTTGATCTACAAATTCTGACTCTGGAACTTTATCCGAACCCGTACCAATATCTTTACGGGTAGCAAGTCTTCCAAGGTTATATTTTCGACCTAGTTCTTCTGGGGTCAAACCATATCCTAAAGTATGGACTATGATATTTTTATTTCTTCTCAAAAGAGTGGTTAAATTTTTAAAATCCCCCTCTTCATTTCCAGCATTGTGATAACCATCAGACAACAAAATAATTGAAAGTCTAGGCTGAGGTTGGGAAGAATCTTCTGGTGGATAAAAACGAGTATCTGAGGTATTACCTAAAAATTTAATTGCTTTTTTCAAAGGTTCATAAAGGTTAGTAGAAGCACAAGGTGTCAAACCCTCCAAGTTTTCAAGATTGTTTTCTAGTTTGGCATCTCCCGCAACAAAAAACCTATCCAGAGATTTTTGATTAACCACATATCCTTCACAGGAATATTCAGATTCGAGAGGACCAGGTTCACCAAAAGGAACAATTGCAATTTGGGTTTTGTTCCCCCGTTCGGAGGATACTTTAATTAATTGGCGAATAGCATTAATAGCTCCATCAATTTTTCTGATATTACTACTATCTCTCTTGTCCATACTACCACTCAAATCCAGCATTACCATAATCCAGGCTGGTGGTGGTTCGCTTTCCTGGGGACTTTTCCAATCATCACTGTCAAAATCTACTTCTTGTCCATCTACTTTTAACTGAAAATTTGTATCTTGTAGACCCATAATCGGTCTTTTCTGGTTACCTTTGACCTGAATACGAACAGTCACACGGTCATTCTTAACGGTAGGATTCCCAACAATTTCTGCTTCTTTTACCTGTCCCCAACTGGGAGATATCAAAGCAGCCAATATCAACATTGACAGACTAAGCTTGCGGGTCAAGGAAGCGATTATAATAGACGAATCGATAAATTTTTTCTTCATGATTACCGTCCATTGGTACTGGATGAAATGTCAAAACGTAGTTGTGTTTTAAAGGAATATTTTTACGGTCAGTTAAACGTTCGCCGTTAACTTCAATATTGTGAAACTGCTGAGGATTTGGGGATAATATAGCTTCGCGCTTTTTGAGGATTAAATCTGCAATGTGGAGTGGCAAATCCGGTATATAAATATTTGCTTTTTTGACCGCAGAACCGATTCTAATGATTCCAGAACCAGGTAGTTGGATAGATAAACCTTCTTCTATTTCATCTGTATAATCTTCGCTGACAAATTTCAGTACTGACCTGTCAATGTATGAAGATTTTTGATTATCAGCAGTAAGTTCTGGGTCTATATCCAGATAATAATTTGGGCCTGTATATTCAAAACCTGCACCAGCTCGCAAAGCACCTAGGTAACTGGGTGAATTGGTAATACTAAAAACTAAACCTAAAAATAGACCCAAAATCGAAAATCCTAAAGGGTCTTCAATATTTTTAAACCCATCAGGTGGTGTTGTACCTAAAGATAAGCGAATAAATTCAAAAAGTCCCGCAGCCAATAAACTCGCAGCACTAGCACCAATTACGCTAGCTTTAAACCTTTGCCAAAAGCGTTTAGGGTCACCTGCTTCCATACTATGCCAACGCCAGCTTAAACCCTCAGCTAGACCGACTGAAGCACCAATAAAAAGCCAGCTAAAGATTCTAATAATGGGAGTGGGAAGGCGAATTTGGGGTAGAAATAAAATTTGGGAAATACCCCCAGCAATTAAGCCTGCTAAAAGCCCTAGAACAAGGGCAATTAGTAGAGGAGTTTTAGCAATACGAAAGCTCAGTTTCCATCTGGTGGGGTTACTGATAAATATTTCATTCATCACCATACCAATTGCTAAGGAAATGGCGATGCAGGGGAATAAAATTACTTCTGGAAATTGTTGCAGTAAACCTAAATCGGTAAGGAAGAATTGACCCACGTTCCAGCCGATTAATGCTGATGTTATTCCAGCTAATATGTAAAGATAGATTCTCATTTTTTTATTGATTATTATCTTATTTATAATATGTTGAACTCTTAAGATTGTTGATTTAAGTATTCTTTTATATCTTTTCTCAAGTCTTTATATGTTTGAAATTTATCTTCATCATTAGATTTATCTTCATCATTAGGGGGATTAATGATACCATATCCATTTTTGTAATCTTTATTTATCTGGTAGTTATAGATAGCATTTATCCATGCTTTTCGATTATATGATTTATTTTTTTCAAATGTTGATGCATAGTCTAAACCAGATTTTTTGGGATTTACTGAATTACTTAAAATACATTTTATTGCTGTTTCTTTGATATATTTCTTGAATTGTTCTTCCGTCCCTTTCTTTTCTGTTTGTTGGATCTTCCCTTTTTTAACTCTTTCTTGAACTAGTTCTATTGCAAGTTGATCAACAAGTCCGGTAATTGCTTTTTTCGTTGTTCCAAAATTATCTATAGCTTTTTTCTGCTTATTCTTAGGTATTTCTTTAAATCTTGGGCGAGCACTATTTTTACAGAACAATTCAGTTTGGGGAGTCGGCGAATTTGAACCTTTTTGACTTGTAGATTCAGAGGTTTTATAAATTACCTTATCCTGCTCATTTGAAGAGCTGACATTACTAGCTAAAATCACAAATTTATATATATATAATCCCAATCCAAAAAAAATCCATATTCCTACAACAATAAAAAATTCAGGATTATCTTGAATAAATTCAAGAAAACGCTCAAATCGACTAACCTTGGGTTTGATAGGTAAACCGAAAACAGGCTGACTAGAAACATTATTATATATATACTTAGGAACTACACCATCACTTACTTGATAAAAAAAAGCTGACAGTAGATAGTCTTTCATATACTTAAATAACTCAGCTAAGGGCTTGTAAATATTTGAGGTATATTTAGAACTGTGTGGAATGTGTTGCCAATATTTTATTAATTCCTTCCAAATTCCAAAACCACATTTAAAATCTTCTTGAGATAAGCTGGGTCGTTCTTGAAAAGTATTGACATGAGTCGATTGCCCATGGTTAGCAATTTTATTTAAATCAGCCTCAACATCATCTGTGAATTTTTTACGACAAGTAAACCAAGCACTGCCTTTTACCATGAGCAACCAATTTACAGACTCAGGCGTAATTTCTTTTTCCAACAGTTTTGGCAGAATAAACTTGATTCCATCTGCAAGCTTCTCTTTAGGAAATAAATCTAAATCGCGGATGGCAGATTGAAACTCCAAAGAAACTTTTTGATGTTCATCTGGTTTTTTATCCCCTTTGATATTCAACCAAGCCAAAAATTCTGGCAGAGTCTCCGGTATTACCATCGCCCTGAGGGTAATTAGCCTCACCATTTGTGGAGTATAAATTTTTTGGCTAATAGCAGTGTCCGCTCCCTGTCCATTAAACCAACTATGCCAATATTCTTTACTAATTTGCTTATTTTGTAGAGCCTCAGTAATTGTTTGCACTGCTTCACGTCTTACCTGAGAACTATTCATTAAACCCCGAATTGCTGACTTAATCGCCTCTTCATCTCCAATAACTGGCCCTAAAAGTTTGGGGGTATTCTTTATTGCTCTATCTAATATTTCATAACCACGTGGACTTGCCGCATAAATCACCTGAAATCGTCTGGGTTGTTCCAGTGCTTCCACATTAAATGCCCAAGATACGGGTTGAATTTTGTTTTGAAGATTGAATTTTTTGAATGCTAAAGCATTTATTGTCTGCAAATCGTATCGCTGTTCTGGGGGTAGCAGTATCGGTTCAGGTTGATTAACTGGTAAAGCAAGTGCTTCTTGATGTAAATCTGGAGGTTGAAGAGAATCTGCATCAAAAAGGTGTGGTCTACCTAATGTTCTAGTGTCAAAAGGATTAAACCGTGGCATATCTTGATTTTCCCACCAACCTAGTATTAGCCTGAGGTTGTTTTCACCCCGACACAAAAAATAACGATAAACAGACAAACTACGCCCTTTTTCATCTTTTCCCCGCGTAACTATAGCCACCACAGACCAAGCTTCTCCTCCACTTCCCACTACTCGTCCGATAAGCCCTGGACTATTACGAGAAGCACCCTCAGTCAGAGCAAATTCCCGATTAGCAATGGAACCTTCAACAACAGGGGGAATAGATGGAAGGGTCATATTCATATACTGTCCGGTAAATCCCCGGGACACCCAGCCACCATCAAGTGTTCTCTCCGGACGAATACCAGTACTGAATTCGTGAATTTCAATCATTGGTGAATTCATATGCTCATCCCTTATCTAATTCCTGATGTCGTTGACCTGTACACAACCAGTAAATCGGAGCCACTAAGCCAAAAGGTCGCCAACGCTTGGGGTCTTTAATGACTGCGGTGACTCCATCCCGATTGCGACTGAGCAAATCTACATTTGGTTCTGGGAAATTTTTCCCCAACATACCAAAAGCCGAATTAGTAAAGTAATCTACATTCCCAGCACCCATCTGTTGCCACATCTGTAATTGTCTACAGACTTGGGGAAAACGCGCCTGAGCAACAAAAGCAGGCTGATCGCGATTTACCCACAGTTCTGATTGTTCGCATTTGGTCAAAACTAAGCAGATTCTCCGCTTTGATATTCCAATGGCGGTACGGTCAAGAGAAATCAAAAACCTTTCTAAACCAGTAGCATATTCTGCATCCTTGCGACGGCTGTTACCATCAACTAAGAACATAATCCCTGTAGCCTGTAAGCAATCTTCTAGGTAATCTTGTAACTTTGGGTTCCCTGCTTGATAGAGAAGGTCATTAAAAAACTCCCCTGCGTAGTCCTTGCAACTGATATTAAGATTTATCAATTGGGAACCCATTTTGGCTTTGGGATTCTTCCAAGAAAACTGTCCCTTGAGGGTAATCTTGAGGCTGTAGTCCTTCATCTGTGATGCACTAGCATCTAAAGCACTTGGTTCTAGCTCCAGTCCTTGCTCAAGTAAGTCCTGAGCCTTACTAATCAGTTCTTTCCCTTCTTCATTCACTGGGATTACCGACTGTACTGGACTAGTAGGGTCTGCATTTGGCCAACGTGCCAGAGATGCCATATAGGTCGTTTTCCCAGAAGCGCGATCGCCAATTACCCTGATTACTGCACTACTTTGCTGTGGTTGGGAGGTAGTCTTCTTGAATAAATTACGCATCATTTCTCATCCTCTTACCTGTACTCAGCCAATAAAGAGGGGAAATTAAACCATAGGGTTGCCAACGTTCAGGCTCTCGCAATACAGAATTTCTGCCATCAGTTCCCCATTCTTCAATCCGGTTTGGCCGAGGATTTTTACGTCCCAGAACGCCGAAGGTTGATATGGCATAAAACTGTAAATTTTTAGTCGGAATTCTATCTTGCAAAACTGCTTTTGTTTTAGGTAAATGAACATCAAATAAATCAATTTCTGGGTCAATACGACCAGGCCAAAGTTCCCCACGTTCGCATTTACTCATGACCACAGCCAGGCGTAAATCATTAGCTCTATCATAAGTATCCATTAATTTAGTAAAGCGTTGCAGTACTCGACTATAAAACTTATCTGTTCCTTTCTTCCATTCAGTGAGCATAATCAAACAGCCAACCACATCTTTGGTTAAGCATTCTTCAATAAATTCTGTTTGTATTTCATTAATTGCACCTTGTTCTAATTCATCAAAAATTTCACCGGGATAGTCTCTAACTACTAAGTTAATTTTCTCTTTACCGTTAAATAAACTGTTGATTTCTATATTGAATGAATAAATTGGTACATCATCAATTCTTCTCACTAATACACCAGTAGGCTCTAATGATTCAGCTTCGACAATAATATTTTCAGCTTTTTCTGCTAATCTTCTGGTATCGTCATTGATAGCTGTTACAGAGAAGTTTCTCATTTTTCCAATTGCTTTGGCTGGCTGGTAGGCTAAAGCAGCGAGATAAGTGGTTTTACCAGAACCTCGTGGACCAATGACGCGAATATTTCCCATATATTATTTGCCTCCACTACTTAGCCAAAAAACTACCCAAGTAAATCCAAGGTAATTCCAATAAAGAGCGATTATAAATACTCGTAATAAAACAACGAACTGATAAGCCGGAAATATTTTGATTAATTTTTGCTAATTGCGAGTGAATTGGTCTAAAGTATCTTTGAAAAACATAGGTATGGCGTTTTTGCCAATTCATTTGAGCACCGTAGGGATTGTAGGCAAGTTTCGATGCTTCTTGTTGGATATCGCAAAAAAGATCTGCTTTATTTAAACAAATTAAAATATGTCTTGCTTTGGGACAATCCTGACGAAAAAAATCTACCCAACGGTCAAATCTAGTAGACCATTGCTGTTGGCTCATAAATTGCTCTATATCTACTCCTTGTTTAAAGGCTAGTCCTCGATGAGGTGGCAGAATCAGCAAAATGCCTTCACTTTGACGTATGGTTTCTAAGAATCTACTCCACTCATTTGGGTTATCTGTTTGCCAACTTTTGCGCCATACTTCTCCTGGTGTATCTATCCAATCTACAAATACTTGTTTATTACCCGTGGGTAGTCGTACTTGGATATCTAAGTAGCTTTCATAGGTAGCTTTATTGGCATCCGTTGGTTTCGCTTGGGAGTTTTCATCCAGCAATTGAAGTTTGAGATTTTCATAATCGAGATTATCTACTTTGACATATTCATTTTTTGGGTTGGACAACTCCATTGCTAAATGGGTTTTACCAGCAGCGCGATCGCCTATATACACTACTCCCACATCTATCTTCCTTGCATATCTTGAAAATAAGGCACATATTCCACGCTTGCGCTACTGTGGAATCATCAGCTTAATTAATTTCCATTCAGAATTAGAAATATTTACTGAATAAAGCTCTTGACTCATACCATGTATATCGTAATGCTATTTAGTCAGGACTTACGCAATTGTCACAATCGGTGATTGGTGCGTGAGGTTACCAGTCCCATTGCTACGTTCAAATATTCCCGCAGCGTCACGCAACGGCAATAATGCGGTCAGAGAATCTACACCGCATTTTGCCTCCCCTACAGTAAATATATGTCATTTGCGTAAGTCCTATTAGTAATACTTATTATAGGATAATACTTTACCCGCATTTCTCACAAGTTTGGCGTTAGCATTTACCGTAATCTTTACCCAGAATCCATTTGGGGCATTTTTGATGGGCAAAAATTTTGGTATAGTGTGAAATGCATAAATCTAGGTTTTATAAGGCTTTGAGAAATGTGGTGAGAAATCCGGGTTTAAACTGCTTCCCAGTATTACTTTGTTTTTTTTATTTTTCATTATTGATGAGAGAATAATTTGACAAGTATTATGTCTCGGTTGAGTGAAATACAAATTTAGATAAAGCTATTAGTGGTATTTTCAAGTAAGAGTGGCATTTTTAGTTGGTTTAAACATTGTGATTTTTGTATTGTATTCAAATGAAAACCATTATATTTATGCCTGTTCTCACATCTTGTACCAAGAAAAGTTAATGTAATTTAATAACTCAGTATTAAGTCTAAAAACTTAATTTATCGATAAAAGCCAAGTAAAATAATGTAGCTTTATTGCGTTTATTTTAAGTTTCCCCTGGTTTATACGGATAAGTGCAAGATATGAGCCTCCGACTACCGCAATTTCCGCGCTAACAACAAATGAAAGAAACACTTCCTTCCTCTTACCCTGTTGCCTGTTCCCTGTTGCCTGTTCCCTGTGTTTCTTCAGAGTTATAGACTTTTTGAATCAATATTGAGGATGTACAGGAATTAGTAATGCTTTAAACTGAAGTTACCTCGGAACAGGGTAGTTTCAGTTTAAAAAGAGTACATTTTGTCAATCTATCTAAAGGTATATCTGTATAGAAATGATAGTGGAGATACCTAGAGGGTGAGATACATAGTGCAAAAAATACAGTGTCCGCTGTTTGAAACCCCTGATTTTAATTACGAGTAGCAAAGTAAATCTTTAAGGGATTTGATTTGCTGCATCCTTATAGTAATCTTAATTAACCGCAGAGGCACAAAGAACCCAGAGTCAGGAATAGGGAACTGAAAATTTCTGTCTGACTGAAAATCAGATTCAAAATCAAAGGTAAACAATGGTCAGGGAAGCATTATTTATTAATCAAGTTGCAATTCTAGCTACCATGCATCAAAAAGAGAGGGTGATTGCTCCAATTTTGGACAATGAATTAGGTTTGATAGTTATGGTTCCACCAGATTTTAATACAGATATTTTTGGTACTTTTACCAGAGAAATTAAAAGACCAGGAAATCAAATTGAAACAGCTAGATTAAAAGCAGAAAAAGCCCTAGAAATTACAGATGGAAGTATTGCTATTGCTAGTGAAGGTAGTTTTGCTCCCCATCCCAGTTTGCCTTATATTGCGAGTAATCGAGAAATTGTTATTTTCATCGATAAAGAACAAGATATCGAAATTATTGGTGAAGCATTTTCCACAGAAACTAATCATAGTCATCTCGTAGTTGAGAATGTCAACCAAGCATTAAATTTTGCTGAGAATGTTGGTTTTCCAGAACATGGTTTGGTTGTGATGCCCGAAGAGTTACCCAAGGATAGTAGTGATGTAATTAAGGGAATTATTACAGAAGAGAAACTAGTAGAAGCAGTAAATTTTGTATTGGAAAAGTCACCCACTGGGAAAGCTCATTTAGAAACCGATATGCGGGCAATGTACAATCCAACCCGCATGAAAAATATTGCCAAAGCAACCCATAATTTAGTTAAAAAAATTAATACTCTTTGCCCTCAATGTTCAACACCAGGCTTTGATATTACTCGCACAATTCCAGGATTACCTTGCGAACTTTGTCATATGCCAACTGCTTTAACTAAGGCTGTAGTATATCAATGCCAAAAATGTGATTTCACCCAAGAAAAACTATTTCCCAATGGTAGCAAATTTGCCAATCCTGCACAGTGTATGTACTGTAATCCCTAGTACCGCTGCGCGGAAGTCAAAAGTCAAAAGTGAGCCATTGCGGTGGACGGGTTCCCCGGCATAAAGCAAATGGCGAACTCCGAAGGAGTCAAAAGTCAAAAGTAATGTGTTTTCTGGCTTTGACCTTTTATAAATGGTTGCTTTATTCCTGCCACAACGTACTAGAATATTATTTTAAATAGGTTTCCATATCTACATATACACTATCGCGATCAACATAAATACCATCTCTATTTTGATTTTGTGGTTGTCTTCTGGTTTCTGTTACCTGTGAATTTTGTGAATTAACAGAGCCATCAAATGCAGCTCCACTTTGCTCTGTGACTTGCGTTCTTGATGTTGGCGGTTTTTTTGGTGGTGATGGTTGATATTGTCGTCTTCCCCTATATCTTCTTCGCCTATATCTTCTCACTCTTCTTGCGCTTGCTATAGGTTCTGATGAACGATGACGATTTAGTAGACTTAATAAAACTCGTTTGGGATTACTATCAGGTGGCAGGGTAAATAGTAATGTGTTGCTGGTACAAGAATCTTTTCGACGAGTTACACCACAAACTACCGGTTGCTTTCTCAGGATACCTGTTTTAATAATCTTGAGGGTTCCGTTATCAAAGTTACGCTGAAATCTCCAAGATACTATCACACATCGTTGTAGAGGAGTCCAGGGTGGTGGAAATTGACTTTTATTCCAATAAATGAATGGTATTCTTTTCCCATATCGGGTACGAGTAAAAGTTATAGGTACTCCATTCAATTTCGCGCAGTAAAAAGTTCTACTGTTAGCATAGCTAGGTTGATGCAGAAAGCTAGGAATGGCGAATATTGTTAGGGAAACTGAACCCAAAATTTTGATCGTCTTCCCTAAAATAGGGGTTAGTGATTGCAGGTTCATCATGTTGGTAACATCTCTAACAATATCATATATCAATTTTGACGTACTCCCTGGGATAAATCCGCAGGGATTCTCAAAGGATATTACCAGGCAGGATAAATCCGTGCCTGTGCACCCTTTTTCCTGCTTCTTAGACTCTTAACTAGACTGTCTCCAGTCCCCGTCAGACCGTCTCCACAGGCAATTTGCTCCACGCTGCGTCCCAACGCGTTGATTCCTCGATTGCGAATTATTTGTGCTGCTGCTACATCTCGATGTGTTGTGTAGCCGCATTCCGGACAAAAATGAATCCTGTCTTTTAACTGTTTTTTTCCAGTGTGGGCATTGCATTGAGGACAAACTTGAGATGTGTAGTCTTTGTTGACTTTGGCAA
>JASJDS010000080.1 GCA_030065055.1 Calothrix sp. MO_192.B10 | reverse complement strand
AACCCCCAAGACCGCGCTGCTCTCCGGATTTATCCGTGGAGAGTCAAAAATGTTTTCCTTGTTCTCATTAGCCCTTCGATTCATCGATGGGGTAACTGATAACTGATAACTGATAACTGAAATGACTCCTCAGATTGAATAGGGATGAGCTTATAGCAATTCACAACCAGGGTGACTAGAATAACAAAGGAGATTAAACACAAACACAGCTAATGGGCATCAACAATGGTATCTACTTCTACACCCTTCCCTGATGTAAAAAATCACTGGGCGCGAGATTTTATCGCCGCTTTAGCACAACGTCGTATCCTCAACGGTTATCCAGATGGCACTTTTCGCCCGGATCGCTCGGTTTCCAGGGCGGAGTTTGCAGCCATTGTAACGGCCATATTTACCCAGCCTCCTCAGCGTAAATACGTACCATTCATAGATGTCCCTAGCACCCATTGGGCAGCAAAAGCAATTCAAAAGGCTTATGAAACAGGATTTTTGGTGGGTTATCCCGATCGCACTTTTCGCCCCAATAATAGAATAGCTAGGGGGGATGCTCTGGTAGCTCTGGTAAATGGTTTACAACTAGCAGCAGATGTCCCAGCAGACTTAGTTACAGCACTACCCCAAATCTACCGAGATGCCGCCAATATTCCCAACTATGCCAGAAATCAAGTGGCGATCGCAACCCGTGCAGAGATGGTTGCCAGCTATCCCAAGGTAAATATACTGAACCCCAAAGTAGCAGCAACTCGCGCAGACATTGCCGCAATTGTCTATCAAGCCATGCTCAAATTGGGTCAGGCGACGGAAAAAATTGCTTCAGATTACCTAGTTATCCCTCCAGAAAAGGGAGCTATCCTCAACACAGTGCAAGTCAGCCATCGTCGGGAGTTTCGGGGAGCATGGATAGCAAGCGTGTGGAATAGTGATTGGCCATCCAAAGCCGGACTTTCAACTAACCAGCAAAAGGCTGAATTAGTCAATATTTTAAATAAATTAAAAACCCTCAATTTTAATGCCGTCTTCCTACAGGTTAGACCAGAAGGGGATGCCTTGTATGCTTCCCAATTGGAGCCTTGGAGTGCTTGGTTATCGGGAACCCAGGGACAACCTCCCAATCCTTATTATGACCCATTAGAGTTTGCGATCGCAGAATGTCATAAGCGGAGTATGGAACTCCACGCTTGGTTTAACCCATACCGCGCCCAAGCTTCAGTAAAACGGGGAAAAAATGTCAATCCCCACATATCTGTTACCAACCCAGAAGTTGTTTATCGTTGGGGAAATCAACTGTGGATGGACCCAGGGGCAAAGGTGGTACAAGACAAGGCTTATAATGTCATCATAGATGTCCTCAAACGCTACGATGTGGATGGCATCCACTTAGATGATTATTTCTATCCCTATCCCATTGCTGGTAAGTCTTTCCCCGATGATAAAACCTATGGTGCTTATCGTGACAGTGGCGGTACTCTCAATTTGGCAGACTGGCGACGGGAAAGTGTGAACCAAATGGTGTTCCGTCTCTCCCAAGGGATTAAACAAGTCAAACCCTATGTAAAATTTGGCATTAGTCCCTTCGGTATTTACCGACCCGGACAACCGCCAGGAATTAGGGGATTGGATGCTTATAATGTATTGTATGCCGATGCCAAAAAATGGATGGAACAGGGTTGGGTTGATTATATCGCCCCTCAACTTTATTGGCGTATTGACCAAACTGCACAAAGTTATCCTACCCTATTGAGGTGGTGGACAAGTATTAACCCCCAGCAGCGACACATCTATGCTGGTAATACCTTGGCGCGATTGGATGGAAAATCTTGGAAAAGCAGCGAAATTGATAAACAAATTCGGATTAGTCGCAGCTTATTAGGGAATTTATCCTTAGGAAATATTTTCTTCGATGTAGATTCTATTGTAGATAATCGTCAAGCGATCGCTGACAAGTTGAGATATACTCTATACAATCAACCTGCCCTAGTTCCTACCATGTCTTGGCGGAAAGCCGTGCAACCATCCCCACCGACTAATTTACAATTTAACAACCGTAAGTTGGGGTGGGATGAAGAGGTAACAAATCCAGATATTCGTTGTTGGACTTTGTATCGGCAAGGTGGAGATACTTGGCAATTACAGCGAGTATTATCTAGGGGTACAAATTTTGCCACCGTTACCCCCGGAACTTATGCCGTGTGCAAAGTGGATAGGATGGCGAATGAAAGTTTAGGAAGAATTATTTCGGTAACTTGAGAATGGGTAATTAGTTATTTCTCATCCAATACAGTTCAGTTAAGCCTAAAAAACTAGAACTGGCGTAGGTTGGGTTAAGGAACGCAACCCAACACAATCAGCCTTTTGTTGGGTTTCACTTCGTTCTACCCAACCTACAATTCTGCTGGTGTAGCTCATTTGAGTAGGAACCGCTATATCAATACTTGTCGGTTAAGGGGAAGGGAAAGAAACAACCTTGAACCCTTACCCTTTAACTTTTTCCCCAAACCAAATTCACCAACTCAAACAGGTGCCCACCGAGTTATTTATCATCCAATACAGTTCACTTAAGCCTAAAAAACTAGAACTAGCGTAGGTTGGGTTAAGGAACGCAACCCAACACGGATCAATCGTTTGTTGGGTTTCTATATTAAGTTGTCATCTATCAATCCTTAATCATTATAGGGCATACGTCACACCCAATATGCACACAAAATCTATAGAATTGCGTTTCAAGTAATACTGTCCTACTTAGCGGTAGTGACTGTTTAAAAGTAAAGCTTTACTATCTATACTTGCAGTAAAAATTGCATTAATAATTAATCATAATTTACTAAGATAGATGACACAGTGGGAATATCAAAATACTCTTTTTCAGGAGACAAAGAACTACTTATTATATCAAAGAGACTGTCTAATAAGGTTTCTAGATGACCAAGCACCACAGCTTGAAAATTTAAATACATTAGGAGACGAAGATTATGACGACATAGTTGGAAAAGCTCATCTAAACACAATTAACAATATAACTGCTGCTATAGAATATATTGATCAACTGTGCGAACTACTAGAGATAGTAAAAAGACAAAAGATAGAAGATGCAAAGAGAAATCAACCTTGGAGGTAAAATGATAGTTATCAAGACTTGCACATGGACAACTTAAGTAAAGTTATTGTAATGCAAAGTAGCAATCCTAAACACCTAACTTCTTGTAACGAGTGTGTAAGTCTTAAGTTATAATACATTTTGAATGGTATAGTCAAAATACTTCTTCATCTCTGTAATTTCATCGGCAGACAAGTTCTTATTTTTAGATACTTTTTCTTCTAGAATAAAATTAAGTGCTTTTTCGTAGAAGCTCTTAGTTAATGCTTCCTCAATGTCTAATTCATGAAGGAAATCAAAATCACCAATATCAAGACTTTCTTGAATTCCGTATAAATAACGATTTATATTTAAACGGAACTTATCTCGTACATTTTGTGGGCAAGACTCATTCGCTAAGGCATGAGCAACTGCTTGATCAGCCAAATTTTCTCTATTATTGCTTAACCACTTTCTTGCTTCTTGGCTTGCACGCTTTTGTTTTCTTAATCTCAGAAATTTATCTTCAAAATCTTTTTTTATTACTAATAGTCTTTTCTTTTCTTCCTCATCTTTTGTTTGATCTATAAGTCGTTCTATTATTGGTGAAATCACAGGTACAAGTTTTAAGAATTCTACCTCTAATGATTTTGACTTTCTCCAACCAGCAAATCCAAACCCAGATAGTATGGCACCAATTGCAGAAACAGTACCAATAATCAAAGTAAGAAATTCATAGCGAGATAAAGATTGACTTTGATTTTGATTAGCATTGGGAGCTGAAGTTGGAGTAGCACTTGGGGATGGTGTTTGAGCATAGAGAATTCGATTGGAATTAGGTAATAAAAGTAGAAAAATGACAACTACAGGTAAGGCTTTTAACAAGAAAATCACACGATTCATTTTTTCCATGAATGTCATCTCCTTTTCGGATAAAATTTTGATTGTGCCTAGCCTACAATTCATCAAGCTTTGTAAGCACCTCTATTAGTTCCTGTTCTTCTGCCATACCTTTCCGGATACGCGCCATCATATAACACGCCGTATTCTTATTAACCCCAATTTCCTTGGCTAATTGACGTACACTGATACCTCCTGGTGAATTCATCACAAGACGAATCGCCAAAAACCATTTCTGTAATTTTACATGAGTCTTGTGAAACAAAGTACCAACTGTAACGCTATATGAAGTGAAGCATTTATTACAATGATATCTACGTTCATGCTTGTATGCAGTGGCGTTAGTTGAATCGCAGTATGGGCACCTTGGCTTTCCACCCCAGCGAATTTGCTCAAGCAGGGCAAGACTATCTTGTTGATTATATGTCATATTTAGACTCAGAACTCTGAGCCTAAATACAGGTTAAATTTAATACGTCAGATATTTAGAAATAATTCAGAACTTTGTTGAGTGACAGTAAAAATAAATGTAGGTTGGGTTTCACTTCGTTCAACCTGATAACTTGCACCAATGTCGTTTAGCCCACATTCCCACCTTGAAATAAATTTCAAGGCTAATAAACCAAGCACGTTGAAACGCGCTCTCCTGTCCTTCCCAGTCTGATTTATCAGACTTTGTTTTTAAGAAAAGGGAATTGATTCCCAGGCGGAAATCTTGGCTAATTGAGAATGGTGCAAGTTATCAGTTCAACCCAACTTGCTTCTTAATTTGGCGTTGGGTGGTGGAGAATAAAGCCTCCTGAATGACAAGATGGGTTCGCCCTAGCTTCACTCTCCATCTCAAAATAGCGATAAAATTTCATCTACATTTAGGAGGATAAATATACATATTTACATAAGTTTTTTTTATTAGTTTTTGCCCGATGGAAAGAAATCAACTATTTAAATAGTATTTTCTTCTGCCATGCAAAATTAAAATCTTTGGGAATCATTACTTTAAATTTATGCTGTAAGTATTTATATTTATAAAGTTAATACTTCAATTTTGAATTGCTTTGATTGCGAAAAAAAAGCATCTAAAAGCCTGAAAGCATTGACATACAAAGGTTATATTTTTTATTTTTACTACAAAATATTGATTTGATTGTAAATATTTAAATCAGTTGTCTGACTATATATATACTACTTACGACATATATTTATGCTTGGCGATCGCCTGAGAGATTTTTTTCATCAACTTGTTTCATTCTGAAATAAATTCGTTACAATTGGGAAGTCGATGGCAAATGAGCGATATACAATCAACAACAAGTAAACTCTAGTTGTCATGAATCGTGAATCGCAATTAGTTGACACTGCTAAAGACAATTAAATTTATTGGGTAAAGTTCCATGCAGTATCAATTTTCATAGAGAGAAAATTAAGCATTCACGATTGTCTTTAGCAGGAGTAATTATGTGCTGACTAAGTCAATAATTACTGAGCATTTGCTCCTTAATAAACACACAAACAAGCTAGTCGCTTCAACTATTTATTGAATTTGGAGATCAACATGAAAAACGTTATTCCTTTTCTCATCACCGGTATTCTAGTAGTTGGTGCTGTTGGCTGTCAGGACACTACTCCTCAAGCTTCTTCAGACAAACCAACTGATACCACCGAATCTGCTCAAACACCCGTAGAACCAGCTTCTCCTGTAACTGATAGTGTCACACAAACTGCGCCTAAAGTAACTGAAGGTGTAGAAGAAAATCAAGATGCGAGTGCAACCGATAGTACTGTACCTGGTAGTGCTGTACCTGGTGAATCAGAAAGCGTTCTTGCCAGCAAATTGAAAGAAGCTTTACCTACCAGTGATTTAAAAGTTATAGAGAAAGATGGAAATATAATTATTTCCGGAACAGTCAGTAATGCGAAGGAACTGAAACTTGTCGATCAAATCATAGATCAGGAAAAATCTGTCAAACCAATCAAGAATCAAGTAACTCTTGAAGAAGCACCTAAGAATTAATGATTCTGTTATTGAATTGTAGCTGTATGTTCTCTGAAAATAGATAGTCATATCCAAAAATATGAGAATCTACAGCCATTTTCAGATAAATCAATATGGGAAAAAATGCAGAAAGGCATCCCTAATTGATTTGTAATCCTTGATGTGCCCATATCCCCGACTTGTTCAACAATTCGGGGATATTTTTCTTTCATTAGCGTAGCAGATGTTTATTTTGGTGATAAGTCTCTTGTATTCTATGAATAATTAACTTGCACCATTCTCAATCAGAGCCAGAGGCTCTATATTCTAGTTACCAGGCTCAGCCTGGTAACGAGGGGTTTTGAAAAAAGAATGCAACAGATAGGTAGGGGCACGGCATCAGAGTGATAATTTTATACACCAAAAAATTGTGGATGCCGTGCCCTTACGAATCATGTATGTGTCGCAAACATTATTTGAATTGGTATCAGATTAAATAAACTGCAAAACCTCACCCTGTGAAGAGCAGACATCCCTCTCCTTAATAAGGAGAGGGAAAGATTTTTACGCAGTAAAAAGCGAGGGTGAGGTTCAATTATAGATGTGCATATTATTTAATCTATCTTCCTTACCAGACAACTTGCTGTAATTAGGATACAATTTTGTTATTCTTGCTTATTTATTTTTCTATAAAAAATTGAAAAAATATTATTTTTTATCTGCGATCTGTGTCTACTGAAATTACTCATTCCCAATCTGATTCTGGTAATAGCCCTAGGGATCTACAAACATTACATAAATCAAAATCAAACTGGTTAGAGCCTTTGTTATTGCTCGCACCAGCAGGAATATGGTTATTGCTATTACTGGTGCTACCGACCCTGATTATTATTGAATTAAGCTTAGTCCCAGGAATTAGACCTGGTGATGTGGTTAATCCTAGCGGATTTGATAACTATATCAAAATACTTGACCCATTATACCTGCAAGTTATCTGGCGATCGCTATTTTTTGCGGTTGGTACTACTATTATTTGTTTGATTTGTGGTTTACCAATCGCCTACTGGATTGCTGTGAACGCGCCACCGGGTTGGAGAAATTTGCTGTTACTGGCGTTTGTCTTACCTCTGTGGACTTCTTCCTTACTGCGTTCCTATGCTTGGATTACCATTCTCCGTCCCACTGGTTTACTGAATAGTTTACTGGCTCACTTCGGTTTGCCGAGTTTGCAGTTACTCAATCGCAGTCCAGCGGTATTAATTGGCATGAGTTACAGTTTATTGCCATATATGGTTTTGATTTTATATGCTTCCTTAGAAAAACTAGATAGACGTTTATTAGAAGCAGCAGCAGATTTAGGTGCAAATCGCCTACAGACTTTTTGGCGAGTTACCGTACCCCAAATCATTACAGGTATTGCGGCTGGTTCTTTTCTAGTATTTATTAGTGCTATGGGAGATTTTATTAATCCCGAATTACTGGGTGGTGCTTCCAGCATGACAGCAGCCAGATTAATTTATAACCAGTTTCTCGGTGCAGCGCAAAACTGGGGGTTTGGTTCCGCTTTAAGTTCTACTTTAATTCTAGTAGTTAGTATAGCGATCGCCCTGTTAATTAAGTTTGGTGAAGCAGCACCTAAACGTTAAACAAAATAAAGAGATTGATAATTTGGGAAACTGGATTGTTATCAAGTATCACAAACATTAAACACAAATATAGTTAAATATCATTAATTAGGGCTTGCTGCGCTACGCGAACAGCAAGCCCTAAGTAAATTGAAAATGCGACAAATAGATTATTGTTCCAGACGTAGCAATGCTACTGTTGCAGTGATAGATGGACTTGGTTATTAATGGTTAAGGACTAATTGACGAGAATTATTTGCACTCTGATTCTCTAACTCCTTAACAGTAGCAATCAATTCATCTTCTAGATAAGGTTTACTAAAGTAAGCTGTGGCTCCTAAAGCTTGAGCTAACTTACGATGTTTTTCCGCACTGCGAGAAGTAAGAATAATCACGGGTAATTTAGCACTATCACTGTCTTGACGCAGGTTACTTAACAACTGAAAACCATTCATATTCGGCATTTCCAGGTCAGAAATTACAACCTTAACTTCAGGGTGTAATTGCAGTTTTTCTAATGCATCTGTACCATTTTCTGATTGTATAACTTGGTAGCCATGTTTCTGTAGTGTAAGGGAGAGGGTTTGACGCAGACTAATAGCATCATCCACCACCAAAATTACCTTGGGAGCTTTGCTATTAATATTTGTAGATTTACTAGGCTCAACTTTATCAGTATCTTGAGATGATACGCTGGGTAATGCAGTCAAGTTTTCTGATCCACTTGCTGATAATTCTAGCCCAGAAGTACCAGGTAAAGCTCTAACATCAATGGATGCTGACTGTAATTCTCGATATTCTAATAGTAGAGTACCATCAATAACTAGAATCAGGTTGCCATTAGCTAAACTACTACAACCATACACGTATTTGGGAGGAGCGATCGCACTTCCTAAAGGTCTGATAACTAGTTCTTGCTCGCCGATTATTTGATCGACTTCTAAAGCCAACCTTTCTCGGTTTTTCCGCAGCACCAGTATGGGGTTTTTCATTTCTCCCGTCTTTTTGGTTAGGCTATGATTTGCATTAGCACCACTCACAAAAGAGCCACTATAGAACATTAAATCTGATAATGGGCGAATACCAAGCATTCGTTCGTCTTGTTCTGTATTCCAGTACAAAACTTTTTTCCCGTCTACATACTTAATTTGCTCGGCGGAAGGAAGCACAATTTTTTCAATGCTGTCCAAAAGTAGAGCGTAGACTGCTCCTCCTGCTTGGACTATCATCAACTTATCTGTAGTCATAGAAAAAGGAATCTTGAGTATAAATGTTGTGCCTTGGTTGGGTAGTGAATTAACTGAGATGGAACCTTCTAATCCTTGTAAATGAGAACGAACAATATCTAACCCCATACCCCGTCCAGAAATTTCACTTACTTTACCAGCGGTGGAAAATCCAGGTGAAAATAATAGGTCTAGTAGTTCTTCTGATGTTGGTGTGTGATTGACTGGTATTAGACCGAACTCGATGGCTTTAGTGTGAATCTTTTCTAAATTCAATCCTTTCCCATCATCTTGGATTTCGATAATGGTTTGACTACCTTGATGATAAGCGCGGATTTCAATGGTGCCTTGTTCTAGTTTGTTATGCTGACGGCGAACTTCTGGCACTTCAATACCGTGGTCAAAAGCATTACGTATCAAATGTACTAAAGGATCGTATAATTTTTCCGCGATCGCTTTATCTACTAATACTTCTGTACCAGAAAGTTTTAATTGTACCCGTTTGCCATACACAGTTCCCAGCTTTTGTAGCATTTGAGGAAAACGATTAAATATATTGCCCAAGGGTGACATCCTGGCATTATCAACGTTTTCTAAAATTCCTAATACTAAACGCTGGTTTTTCTCTTGAACTTGATGGAATTGTCTGAATAGTAAATCGAGAGATTCTACAGTTTCTTGCAGTTGCAAAGTTTCTTCATTTGCTCCATGCAAAGCTAGATGAAATTCTGTATATTCATCCATTTCTAGAGAATCAAAATTTACCGAAGACAGTTGCTGCATTTTTTGGTCAGCAAAATTTTGGATCTGTAGGGGCAAATCCCGTAATTGATTGAGGGTAGTTTGATGTCTAGAAAGTTGTTGGGATAGTCTTTCAATAATTAATTGGAGTTGTTCTTCTTCCAAGCTTCTACGCTTGTGATAAATTAGTAGTTCTCCTGCTAGGTAGTTAAGATGTTGCAATCCCTCCACGTCTACTTTGACAAAAGAACGTTGGCGAATATTTGTAGTTGGTAGGATCTGCTCTTTATCTTCTACAGTTTGAATTGCATTTTGATTCTCATTATCTACTACCTCTGTTTTGGTTACGGGAGTATTAGTAACTAATTCTTCTTGAATAATGTTTGGTGTATGAGTATCGGCTTTTAATGTTTCTTTGATAGTTAAAGATTCAGGTTTTTCAATGTTTGCTGATTCGTTCTTTTCAACAGTAGTCTCAATTTGTGTTTCAGTAACTTGCTCCTCATCAAACAAATAAGTATCAGTATTCAAACTATCCTGAGCTAGAGATTCAGGTCTTTTAATGTTGACTGAATCATCCCTTTCAAGAGTAGTTTCAAGTTGTGTTTCAATAACTGGATCTTCACCATATATAGAAGCATCCGTTTCTCCCCATATTGACTCTACTAAAGTATCCGTAGATATATCGGGGGTAGTAGTAACAGATATTTCTTTTAATACTAGAAGTTGTTTTAATTTATCTCTTTTATACCAATCTTTTTCTGCTTCGTTAATTGGTGTATGCTTTCGATATTCTGTTGCTAATTCTGATATTCTCTGTTGAATAACAGAAATTAAATCAATCTCATCTTTAGTAGAATATAAGAATTGAATAACAGCACTAAGAATGGTTAAAATAACACCTTGTCGGCAAATATCAAGACTTTGGCTATCTTCTGGTTCTTGCAAGAAAAGGAAAAAATCATTCAGCCAGTTATCAATATAATCTAAGGTATTTTCTACACCATATTCAGGGACTAACAGAGATAGATTTAATTGTTCTTTAGGAATTAAGCGTACATTATTAAACCATCCCAGGATATAACAGACTATCTTAATATAAAACTTGGCAATTTTTACTTTTAATTGTTTGTTATTTACCTTATAATCATTTCTGAAAAAGCTGTATAGCTGTTTTATCTCATTGATTAATAAATTAGAATAACTCGATGCAAGTGATAGTTCCTCTGTTAATTGATTTTCATTATTAGCAGTATTTGCCAGTTTTAGTTCGGATTCAATTGATAGATTTTCTGTTATTTGTTCTACATTATTAACAGTATTTGCCAGTTTTAGTTCGGATTCAGTTGATAGATTTTCTGTTATTTCCTCTGTACTATTGGATGCTGTTACTAGCTCTAACTCAGGCTTAATTAATTGATTTTTTATTGCCTCTATAGATAGATTATCTATTGGTGATAAATCTATTTGTGACTCAGTATCTATTTGCTGATTAGCTAATTGTTTTAAAGCTAAAGAGGGTTCTCCTCCCTGAGTGCGATCGCCTCCTATAACTGCGGCTTTTGCTTGTTCTAAATCAGCTAAAGTAACCTCAGCAATTTTAAAAGCTTCAGAAGAATTAATTTCCAAAGCAGCAGCCATTGTTTTACCAATATCTGCAAATCCAGGTAAATTTAAAGACTCTGCTAAACCAATGAAAACCTCTGCCTGAGAACTTAAAAAATCAACCAATTCATCAATTGGAGGGTGATTGTTAATGGTTTCAGATATACTTTCTATACTTTGAGTGACACCTGTTTCAAAGATAGATAATACAATATCAAACCCTAGTTCTTCTGAAGTAGGAATATAAGCTTCTGCGCCAAAAGCATCACCTAATTTTGCTTGTAATTTTTCAAAAACAACACTGGTTCTGTTAAGTAATTCTTCACTGTTGTAAGAGCTTTTATTCAACTCAGAAGTAAGTGCTAAATGCAGGCACTCATAACTATTAAATAGCAATGTTTGTAACTCAGCATCTATAACTACATCTGGGTTATAAAGAGCTTTGAACACATCCTCTAAGGAATGGGCAATTTGTTGAATTACCTCTAATTCAACATTAGCAGCTCCCCCCTTAATTGTATGAGTTGCCCGCATTAAGTTATGTACAGTAGCGGTGGTGCGCTCTTCTGCCAAATTAAAGAGTTCTTCTTCTATGGTATGGAGCAAATCTGGAGCTTCACTCATGAAGTAGATGTAGCCTTGTTCGCGGATAGAAGGATCCATAGTCATTTCAGTTATCAGTTATCAATTATCAGTTTTCCTATCAATAAATAGAGCAGTTTTTTCGTGGTATTCCCCCATTAAAAAACTGTGGTAGAGAGGAATGAGTAGCAGAAAAAAATCAAATTTGAGAAATTGATGAGCTGGAAAGTCCCTCTCCCTAATTAGGGAGAGGGATCTAGAATGAGGATGTTTAAGGTGTTTTTGTAGTTACCAGTACATATTTATTCCCTACTCCCTACTCCCTACTCAGTAACTGTGTACTATTTCACTTTGAACTTACTGACGGTAGCCAATAGTTCTTGGGCGGTTGTAGATAACTGTTGGAAAACAGCAGCCATTTCTTGGGTTCCATTCACAGCACTCTGGGAAATTTCTGCCACATCCTTCATGGAGTGTGTTACAGTCTCAGAGCGTTCCATTTGAGCTTGGGTTGCATCAGTAATCCGCAGCAATAACTCGCTAATTTTGGCAGTAGCGGTAACAATTGCATTTAAGTTTTGGCGAGTTTCATTCACCAAACTTGTACCTTCAACTACCTGCTGAATACCAGTTTCCATAGCTGTTGCTACTTCCCCAGTTTCTGCTTGAATCTCTTGGACGAGTTTTTCAATTTCCGTTGTTGCTGCTGATGATTGGCGAGATAAAGAACGGACTTCATCTGCTACCACCGCGAAGCCTTTACCGTATTCTCCGGCTCTGGTAGCTTCAATGGCAGCATTTAGTGCCAGTACGTTGGTTTGAGTGGCAAAACTACTAATCAAATTCACCACTTTAGAAATTTTCTGGGAAGATTCACCAAGACGCTTAATTTTTTTGCTGGTTTGAGCTACTGTTTCCCGAATTCCTTGGATGGCTTCTACAGTCATATTCATGGCTGCATCGCCAGATTCTACGGTTTGGTTCGCCTCTTGGACTGCAACTTTTACCAACTCTGCGTTTGCTGCTACAGCTTTGGTGGAGTCTACCATTTGCTGAACTTCAGTTAATGCCTCACCAATTTCTTGAGACTGGCTTTGGGACAAGTTTTTCAATCCAGAAAGAACTTTATCGCTGTCTTGGGAGCTTTGCCCTACTTTTTGGGCAGTTGCTTGTACTTTAACAACGATTTGTCTTAAGGCTTGAATGGTGTTGTTGTAAGAATCCGCAATTGTACCTAACTCATCTTCAGTAATAGGTGCCCGTACCGTCAAATCACCATCTAGAGCGGGTCTTACGGCTTTCAGTAGGAGCATGGCACCTTTTTGTAATTCTTCCCTTGCTGCTTTGTCCCGTGCTGCTGCGGCTGCAACTTGTGCTGACTGTTCTTGTAACTGTTGCACATACTCGGCTTGTTGGATAGATACACCCAACTGATAGGCAACTCGCTTGACTAATTCAATTTCTTCTTCCTGCCAATGACGGGGTGCATCACACTGATGGACGCACAACAAGCCCCACAACTCAGAACCTTTGAGCAAAGGCACAATCAAGTTGGCTTTGATTTGGAATTGGGCAAGAATATCAATGTGGCAGTCACTCAAATTGCCATTGTAGATATCCCCAACCGCTTGGATTTTCCCTTGTTGATAGCCAGAAGCAAATTGGTTCCCAAAGCAGTGGTCATGAACTCTCACGTTCATTGCCGAAATATACCCTGGTAGGACATCTTCAGCTACGAATTCCCCATCGTCGTAACCTGATTCGGGTAGGAAACGAAATACTCCGACGCGATCGGCTTTTAATAAGATACGAACTTCTTTGGCTGTTGCGCGGAAAGCGGTTGTTAAATCAGTATTTTCCCGTAGTCTTTCAACAATTTTATTAACAGCTCTATCTCTTTTAGCGGACAGTTCTATTTGTTTGGATGTTGCTTGTAATTGTTGGAGATATTCAGTTTGTTTGATAGCAACGCCTATTTGATCGCCAATCCTTGCTAGGATACTTACCTCAGATTCCAACCATTCCCGAGGACCAGAGTTTTGATAAGCTGCAAACAAGCCCCATAACTGTTGTCCAGCTATTACAGGCACGATAATGTAGGCTCTGGCTTGTAAACGTTCGAGAACCTCGATGTGGCACTGATTGTGACCTGCATTGTAAATATCATTCACTGCATAGGTTTCGCGGAAACGATAGCGTCCACCTTGAGTGTCTTGGAGGTAAGTATCTTCGATTACCATGCCGCTATTGTCGTCTACTAGGGGTAACCAACCACTAGCAACGGATTCAGCGACAAATTCACCGCTCCAGTCTGGATTAAAACGATATAAAGCTACGCGGTCAGCATTAAATAGCAGTTGTAACTCTCTAGTAGATGTACTAAAAATCCGTTCAATATTTTCAGATTTCCTAATTTGGTCAATAACTTTATCAGCTGCACGGTCAAGTTCAGCCGTCTTCGCTATTTGTTCTGACTTTTGCTGTAATTTTTGCAAAAATTCTGGTTGTTGTACTGCTATTCCTAGTTGTTCGCTAATAAACTCCATCCATTCAATATCAACAGTTTGCCATTCTCTGGTGGAGGAGTTTTGATAAGCAGCTAGCAAACCCCACAATTTTTGTCCGCAGAATACGGGTACGATCGCATAAGCTTTTGCCTGGAAACCTGCTAAAATCTCTTGATAACAAGGGCTATAGTTGGCTTTAGCAATATCATTGACAATCAAGTTTTCCCGATTGGCATAGCGTCCTCCCTGGGTTTCTTTGAGGTGGGTATCTTCAATTACTGTTCTGATATCCTTTCCTACTAGTTTTACCCAGTTATCATCCACAGACTCAGCGATCATTTCGCCACCCCAATTTTCATTGAAGCGACATACTCCTACTCTGTCAGCTTGAATCAAGGAACGTAGTTGTTCAGCTGCATTATTAGAGATGGTATTGATGTCGGTAGATTGACGAATTTTGTTGGCAATATTGCTGAGGGTGCGATCGCGTTCTGCGGCTTTTTCGACTTGCTCTAAATACTCAGCTTGTTGCGCTGCTACCCCTAACTGGTTGCCAATACGTTCTAACAATCTAACTTCGTCTGCTTGCCATTCTCTAGTACTGGAGTTTTGATAAGCAGCGAGCAAACCCCATAATTTTTGTCCAGAGAATACTGGTACAATTACATAAGCTCTTGCCTGGAATTGTTCGAGAATCTTAATGTGGCAGGGAGCATGACCGACTTGGTAAATGTCATTGACAACAAAGCTTTCATGATTGCGATATCGTCCACCTTCAGTTTCTTGTAGATGGGTATCGTCAACTACAGTTCTAATTCCAGGTCCAACTAATGGTACCCAGCCGTCAGCTACAGATTCAGATACAAATTCACCACCCCAGTTTGAATTAAAACGATATAATCCTACCCGATCTGCTGCTACTAGAAGACGTAATTCTTGAGTGGTGCTATTAAATATGGTCTCACTATCCAAGGACTGGCGGATCTTATCCATAATTTTGCCCAAAGCGCGATCGCGTTCTGCGGCTTTTGTTACTTCCTCAGACTTCTGCCGGACTTGTTGTAAAGTTTCAGCCTGCTTTAGTGCCACACCCAATTGGTTAGCAATTTGAGATAACAGTTTAACTTCTACTTCTTCCCATTCTCGAGTTCCATCATTTTGGAAAGCAGCTAACATCCCCCAAAGTTTTTGTCCTTGGAAAATGGGGACAATAGCATAAGCCTTAACTTGATATTGCTCTAGTACCTCAACATAACAGTCGCTAAATCCAGAGTTATAAATGTCATTGGTAACATAAGCTTTGCGGTTGCGTAGTTCTCCCCCTTGGGTCGCTTGTAAATAAGTATCTGCGCTCTGTTCGCTGCTGCTCTCGAACAAATTACGCATCCCATTACAGTTACTAATACTTTCTTGCAGGCGGGGAATTTTATCCTGTTTTTCCATCAAGCTCTGCCAACCAGAACCCATAGATTCCGCGACAAACATACCACTCCAATCAGGATTAAAGCGATACACTACTACGCGATCTGCTCTTACTAGTTTGCGTACTTCTTTGGTGGTAGTGGAGAAAATAGTCTCAATATCCAGGGATTGTCTGATTTTATCGATGATATTGCCCAAAGCGCGATCGCGTTCTGCGGCCTGTTGCAGCTTATCAAAGTCTTCTGCTTGTTGCAGTGCGATTCCTAGCTGTAAAGCAATTTGCTGCATTGCTTTGACTTCATACTCTTCCCAAGTACGAATGTCTGAGTGTTGATAACTAGCCAATAGTCCCCAAAGTTTATCTCCTTTAAAAATGGGGATAGTCAAATAAGCTTTTGCTTCAAACTGCTCTAATAAATCCGTATAGCAAGGAGGAAAACCTGCTTTGGAGACATCATTGACTACAAAAGCCTTTTTCTCTTGATAGCGACCTCCTTTCATTTGCTGAAAGTATGAATCTGCCTTATCTTCTAACTTTTTGGCAAGATTTTGGATAGTATCGCAGTGACCGTTATCTTGCAAAATTCTGCGGTCAAAATCCCTATCCTTGAAAGGAAGCCAACCTTTACCAACAGACTCGGCGATAAACTCACCACTCCAATCAGGATTGAAGCAATAAACGGCTACGCGATCAGATTGTAATAATTTGCGAGCTTCTGCAACTGTAGTTTGTAGTAACAGGTCAAATGTAGATAAATCGATAGATTTTTCTACTAACACTTTACCTATCTTTTGGGTGAGGTCAATCAAGTTTTGCTGGCGTTTTGTGACCTGAGCTAGCTTTTGAGAACGTTCTTGTTTTTGTTGGAGATATCCAAGCAGCGATAATCTGTGACTAATTTCTCCTATAACTTGAGACAAAAGACTGATTTCAAATTCTTGCCATTCACGGGGATTTGCACAATTGTGTACTACCAGCAAACCCCAAAGTTCTTCATCAAGAATAATTGGCAAGCTTAAACTAGCTTTGACTTGAAATTTTTCTAACAGTTGCAACTGATAGGGAGTAGTTTCTACCCTTGTAATATCACTAATAGCAACAGTATTTAAATAATCTTCTCTAATTGATTTACCAAAAGTGACAGCAGGTAGAGTTTCACCAAAAGTAGGAGTCCAATCTGTATTTCTAGATTCAGCTAAAACAACCCCGGATTCAGAATCATGAAAATTATAAATAAAAATGCGATCGCATCCGATTTGTTTCCGAATTTCAGCGACAGCAATTTGTAATAATGTATTCAGGCCTTTTGACGGACGCATATTTGAAGTTATGCGGTCTAATTTGTGTCGTAAAACTTGAAATTGTTGTTCAGTACTTAATCTAAATATTTCTTCTAAAGAACTTGTTGCCCAGACATCCATTTTTTCAGTTTGAGCAATTTGATGTCCATTTTCTTGATATGCACTAGTCATTACACGCACCTCATTACTTTGCTTGAAAAGCTGAATTATTAGTAACAGTAAAATGCTTGCTACTAAGGCTATAAACACACTCTAAAATCAACCAACAATAATATCCAATCGATATTTTTTTTACGTGAAAGTTAAATTATTATTGATATGTATAAAATACATTATCAACTATGAATTGACCACATAGAAGCTTGAATAATTGCCTCTGCATCCAAGCTCATAATCATTTCTTCTGCATCATTGATAAAATAACCGTGCAAAAATGGTGATATTGCTGGAGAAAATAATTCATGGGAAGGAGGCTTAATATCTTGTGTTTCTATGCCTTCAATATCCATTAACTGGCGCACCAAAAAGCCTAAGTTTTTTCCTTTATTTTGCACCACAATGGTCATCATCTTTGTGACCATATGGGACTCTTGTGGTAGTGATTCATAACCTAACATTGATTCTAAATCAACTAACCACAGCATTTCTCCGCGCCAGTTGTATATACCTAATACACAACTAGGCATTTGAGGAACGCCGCATATTTCATTTAATGCCACTTGCATTACTTCTGTGACATTCTCTAAAGAAATGACAGCCTTATCTTTTTCCCCAACATTAAAAATTAAAAACTTCTGTGTCGTTTCCAAAGTTTTTACCTTTTGTATTAACTTGCAGCAATTAAACCTGAAGCATCCTCTCTCAAAAAAATTTATTTGAAGAGAAAATGCCAACAAATAGGAACTATTGATGGTATCTAATTTCTGAAGAACAGATATAAAACTGGTATCGAATCTCAGACAAATTCAATAAGCTACAAGCTGACTGTAAAAATATATTTTTCGGCTGATTTAGTAAGAATCAATTACGAGCTTCATACATATTTTTACGCAAATTTCTTCAGCGTCACATTTAATTCATCTTGACTAATTGGCTTTGATAGATAAGCATCAGCTCCCAACATAGTACCCCACATTTTATCAACATCACTATTTTTTGTGGAACAAAATACTACGGGTATCTGATTAGTCTGGGGATCCTCTTTCAGTTCTCGACATATCTCATATCCACTTTTACCTGGAAGAATAACGTCTAAAAATATTAAATCAGGGTAATTTTGACTGATTTTTTCTTGAGCTTCTTCACTACTTTTAGCACTCATAACAGAATGACCAGCCTCTTGTAAATAACGGCTGAGAATTTCCATATCTGTCAAACCATCCTCAACAATTAATACCTTACTCATTATGATCCCTTGTGAAATTTATTAGACAGATAAAAATGCCTGACTTTTCACGGGATGTGGAAAAGACGATTTTAACGTTTTCCCAAGCCCTGATTTTTTCGTTCGCTATTGTCATTAGCTTTAAGCTATTGATAATAAACCTGTAGAAAAAGTAACGTATTTTCGTTAGTTCAGGACTTACCGCGAAAAGTCAGATAAAAATGCTCCTTGCATTTATAAATTAATCCTACATTTTTCGATAGCTATTGTTAACAGTATAATCTCTGATATTTAGATCATTTTATTTTAGTGATAAGATTTTTCTATTTTATTTTTAGCATCAAATTTTTGTGCTAGCAATAGAGCTTTTTATCTGTAAAATTTTAGCTGTAATCAGACAAATAGAATCATATTATTATACCTTTGCAAAAGGATTATTGACCAAAAAATAGATTCTCATCAAGCCGTGTGAATTCATCCGTGGAGAGAAAAATGTTTTCTTTATCTCAAGCTCCTCGATTCATCGATGGGATGAGACCTCGTCGGGACGGACGAGGTTTAATTCTAAATTCTAAATTCTCCTTGACTCGTTTTACCGTTAAACTAATCAGGACTTACGCATTAATAATGATTTTAGGTCATTACGAGCGATAGCGAAGTAATCGCCAAGAACTCTGGGATTGCTTCCCTACACTTCGTTTCGGTCGCAATGACAAATAATGCTTGCGTAAGTCCTACTAATATTTAATCATTTTTAAATAAAACAAGATTGATTGTATTCTTTATCATCTACGATAATCGAACAATGAAAATGTGAAACTGGTCGGTAGTAAAGTCTATTTTCTAACCGACAAAAAGAGTTTAATTGACTGTGCTATTGGCTGGAGATGTTTGCTGTAAATATTTACGAATTACACCCATAACCTTATCTTCAACGACAGGTTTACTAATAAATTCAGTAGCACCAACTACCTTGGCACGTACCCTATCTACTAGACCATCGCTCCCCGTTAAGATAATCACCGGCGTTTCAGCAAACATAGATATTCTTCGTACCTGGGAACAGATTTCATAACCACTAGCAACTGGCATTACTAAATCTAAGAAAATTAGATCGGGCTTATGTTCAATTAACTTTGGTAAAGCTTGTATGGGGTCTTGCACGGAGACGGCTCTCATTCCATTTCGGGTGAGAATCTGTTCTAACATTTGACAGACTTGAGGACTATCATCTATGCAAACTACCAATGGACCAGTTGGTTGGGAAGGTTTGTTAGGGGGAGATTTTTTCTCAAGTTTAGTGAATTGAAAAGGTTTATCATCAATTTCCAGTAATTCAATGATGCCTTTGAGAATATATGGAAGTAATGAACGGGTAACTGGCAGTACAGTTTGTTTCATAATGAATGCTAAATCCCGCAAGGCATATTTGCCATTCATTAATTTGACAAAGTTTTGATAAACATTGGAACTGACGTGCTGCTTTAGTTGCTCTGGTTTGCGTAATAACGGTGCTAGGTTGGGAGAAAAATTTGTCAACCCAGCTTCAGTCCATTTTGTCCAAGACTCTTCCATCTCCTTGAGCGACATATCCGCACTTGTGAAGCTCATTGGTGCTTCTAAAATAATATCTTGGTTGCGCCTGCAGCTGATGGATTGAAAGTTTGCTTGCTGTCTGATGTCAAATAGTAATTCTGAGATGCAGTGTTCGGTAATGAGATTAATTTGTTCTCGCGAGATTTTTTGTTGTGCATATAATTTCTCCAAGAGATTGTAATCCCAATAATCTAACGATAGCTCTTGGGAGCTACAGGAAATTTTTTCAATATTAACACCAGGACAATATTGCATCATATATCGCCGCCAACGTCGGTAGGGATGATCCCCTCCAGATGCCCATACTATCCTTCCTAAGCGATAGTAGAAGGTCCAGCTTTTTCCTGGTTGACTCTCAATTTTTAACTGACCATTGTATTGTAATTGAGTACATTTATGAAATTCATCTATAAAGTTATTTGCACCCATCGTTTCATGATGATTCATTGTTAAATGTGAAAAATAAATTAGCCATGCTGCAAATCAATATAATTTTCTATATGCAATTTTATTCATGAATAATGTAGATTTAATTTCAAATCAATACTCGTTTGAGAAAAAATACATAAATGCATATATGATTTTTACACAAAAGTAGATTGTTTGCAAAAGTATTATGACAAGGAAGTTTATCTTGTGTGAATTTAAATCAACAGTAATATTTTGAAATGAAATAATTACAGCCATCTACAGTACTAATAATTAGCTGAAAAACTAATTCTTGTCATATACAAACTGTTCATAGCTGCTAGGTACAGTAGTTATCATATCTCTGAATCAATAAAAAATTAAAAAAATAGCAACATGGTAAATTTTGATGTATGGTATTAAATCAAATTGTATACATCTATTCTAGGTTTTTATACGACAGATTTGTACTAAGACAATTTCAAATTTATTTGCAAGCAACGAGTTAGTAAATATAAATTTATTTACTACACAGTCCCTCAAAAAGTATTTTTTTTGACTTAGCGTTTGTCGTATTAACGAAGCGTTCCCAAGTGAAAACTGATGATTTCAGTTAATTTTAGTTGTAGATTTGCAGATAGATGTACTTTAGAAATTAGTATCCTGCTAAAATTAATCTATTTAGAGATAAACCCTGCAATAGAATTATAAATTGCTACAAGGTCTATTTCTATAGCCGATCGCAATGCACCCATAATTAAGAGACTTGTCACACAATCATATTATAGTCGTTTGAAACCCATATTGTATAGGGTCATGTTGCAAACTAGAGGATACGATCAGGCGACATGCATGAATATGATTTTAAAGAATAGATAGTTGAATCAAATCAGTATAAATTCTGATATATTGCCCAGAATGAGTTAATAACACAATAGAATTCTCTACAAATAAAGCTCAAATATTCCTCAAATACTTACATAGCTTGACTTTTAGTTAATGTAACAGCATAAACGATGAAAGTACTGCCAGCAATAAATCTCAGTTCAAAAAGGTTCTCGCTTTGAACCAGCCTAATATTTTTTGGAGATATCCAAATATACAAGTGGATATACCATACTTAATTTCACATTTTGTCGGGGCAAGAAATGGTATATAAGAAGAAAATATGGACAAAAGTTTCAATTGATTAAAGTACAGAGATAATTAAAAAATCTATACATGAAAAGATATTCAAGTTGATGAGTGTATTTTACTGAACTGAAATTGAAAAACGCTAAACAATAATTTTGTCTACCTATTTAATATCGCTCCATTCATAGAGGATGTTTGTCAAATATCGCTCATGACCCAAAATTCTTGTTTATTCCCCATTATCCCCCTTTCCAAGGGGGATAATGGGGGATCTCAGATATCTTGGGTATGTAATATGAATTTCTAAACAACCTCTTAGAATAGAAATTGAGTAAAGAATAGCTAACAATTAGCTATATAATGGTATAAATAATAGGTTTTATTTTAGTTGAAATTACGGGATTGTAAGCTTCCCCCACTAGATCCTTTTTCGGTGTAGGGAAAAAATGGGAAAAAGGCAAAAAATTAGAGCCAGAATCCCTAGCTCTGTTGCTCTAATCATTCCTTTTCAAGCTCTCAGGTTTATCTATGGGGTTTCCGTTGATTTACCAAGCTTCTAACTCTGCTAAACTGAAACCCCTAAGGCAAAGTTAACGGTATAGGGTTCCTCCAGGGATTGTTGGGTACTACCTTTAATGGCATCGAGATATGTTAACAGGGATTTAATTTGTTGGGAGTTGGGACGATAAGTCAGGCTACCTTGTTTTTCAAATAGTGGTGCCGCTGCCAGCTGCTTATAAAATGAATTCTCTTGGGAACTCTGTGCCAACCAATGATAATCTATGGTGCTAGGAAGTAATCCTGGTGGCAATTCGCCTTCTAGAAAGGCTAACAGCCTTTGTTGACAAATGCGGGTATTGATACCACGCCCTTCAAATAATTTAATAATTTCACTGAGAGATACAGCCTTATCTGGCAACAGTCGTAATAATTCTGTGAATAGGAAATAATCAGTGTACTGCTGTCTGGGTATGTCTAAAACTTGGGGATGGAGTGGTAGTAGTGCTAAACCATATGCTGTACGGCTACAAGTAGGACTACCATTTTCGCCGAGGTATGGATCTTGGATAATTTTGGCATTGGGTAGTTTTTGTCGCAGCCAACGGTTAACGGCAGTAATGGATGCTACTCCGCCGGTGAGGATGGCTTGATTAATGGCTTCTGTGGGGATACCACGGGCGACCAATAATTTGTTTAATTCCCGGTTGAGACGACGTACAAAAGGTACAAATACTTGGCTTTCTAAGTCTCGACGCTGTAATGTCCATCGCCGATCTGCTAATTCTAAGGTAAAGGATTCTTGGTGTTGCAAAATTAACTTTAAGGCAACGGCGGCATCTAACACGGCTTTACCGAGGAGAGAACTTTCTAACCGTTGTTGTAACCGAATCCGTTCTGGTATATCTGGTTCTCCTGGTCGGGGCAGTTTAAGTTCCGTTAATCTTAAACTATGCCAGCGCATTTGCTCTAAACCGGGAATCGATGGTTGCCAATGCCAAGGATCACTACTGATGGTTTTGGGGGATTCTGGAGGGGTGAGGCGCGATTCTTGCCATTTTTCCGGTAGCAATAGTTGGCAAATAATATCTTGCTCGATGCCTTTACCTGCATAGGCAAAACTATGGAGCATGAAATCATTGTGAGCTAAGTCTAGCAGGTCATTGGGTACATCAACTAGTGCCATTTCTGTAGCACCCGCACCAATATTAATTATCAAGGTGTTTCCTTCTAGGGGATGATGTTCGCTTGAAACTGTTGTGGGAAGATTAAATTTGACTCGTTCTCCATTAGCACCATCTAGTTGCATCAGTAAATCTGCGATCGCTTCTTCTACAAAGAATACTTGTTGGGGATGTTGGACGATTTTACCTGTGATTAAGGCTTCTCGTAGATTAAAGCGATATTGTTCGGAACTGTTAGCGGGACAGTTACAAATTACTCCAGCAATATTATTGATGATTTGATGAAATTTTGGTTCGGTAATTCCTACTGCTGCGGCAACTAAACCGGGGGTGGTACTGGTACGATCTGATTTCAGGGTTAACAGCAATTTAGCAAGCGATCGCATGATCCAAATTAAAGGAACGGTGGAATATTCGTTCAATTCCAAGGATGGTTCCCATTTTTGTTGTTGATTTTTGTAAGGTAGTGCAACCTGTAAATAGGGCTTTAGCTGGGCTGAAAATAGATTTTGTAATGATTCTGGTGGAGTACCTAGCCCCTCTGTAGCTCCATGTTGTGCTAAGTCTGATTGTTTTTCAATGGTATTTGCAGGTAAGTAAACCTCTGCTGGTAAGCGAAATGAACTGCCTGGAGAATTGGGATCGCTATGTTCTTCTGCTGACCAGTAAATGGGATAAACTTCTGTGGTAGAGCGATTTAGGAGTGCGGCGGAGATTCCCGTACTTCCCAAATCAATTCCTAAATACCAAACTCTATCATGATTACTAATACTAATATCTGGGGTATTTACTGGGTTAAAAACAGAGAGTGGGGAGTTTGCTGGTGAATCGGTGGTAGCTTGATTGTTGGTTAGGCCCGCAGCTGCCATATCTGGGGACGGACTTAATTTCATGTCCGTGGTATTCTCTACTTCCTTGGCATCGGTGACTACCTGTGATTCCTGGGGAGTGGGAGGAAATTCTGTAGTGGCATCGGCGACTACTTGTGATTCTTCGGGAGTGGGAGGAAATTCTGTAGTGGCATCGGCGACTACTTGTGATTCTTCGGGAGTGGGAGGAAATTCTGTAGTGGCATCGGCGACTACTTGTGATTCCTGGGGAGTGGGAGGAAATTCTGTAGTGGCATCGGCGACTACTTGTGATTCTTCGGGAGTGGGAGGAAATTCTGTAGTGGCATCGGCGACTACCTGTGATTCCTGGGGAGTGGGAGGAAATTCTGTAGTGCTATCTGCTACAGATTTTGGTTCTACATCCTTGTCAAACTGTGCTTGAGAAGTTAATTCACCATCAAACTGATTTAAATCCTGGGCTAGTTGTTGTAAATGCTCTTCATCTAAGGAGATTTCTGGCATTGGTTCGTCTTGCTGCCCTGGTTCAACTAATAAATTTTCCTGAGGAGAAGCTAAAACATAGTCATCCAGAGATTTTTCTAAATAGCCAGATTCTGTATCTGCTATTAAGGGCCCAGCGATATTAGCTACGGTAGAATTATCTGCATCCCTATCCTGAGTTAAATCTTGATTAGTTCCATCAATCTCTGAATCCTCCCCAGTTGCTGTATCAACAAATAAATCAGTTAAAGATGTGATGGTTGACTCGGATGCTGGGGAGGGAACATCCTCGGTAGTTGGTTCTGGAAGTGGTTGAGGAGAATCAATATTTATTTTTGTATCTATGGGCAATTTGTCAACTGTATTGTCACTATATTCTGAAGTATTATTTATTTCTAATAATTCTTGAGGTATGGCACTATGGATGGGACTGTGACTCAATAATCCCCCATCTGGGCTATCAAACCACAAATCTTCTGTTGGAGAAGGTTCTGGAATATCATCTGTTCTGGTATTATCTCTGGTTTGGGGCTGATTTTGTTGATTAACTTCCTCGGATACCAAGTTATTGACATTGATGGTTGTCAATTCTGTGGGATCTAATGGTGGAGATAATGGAGCAGCCTCATCCTGGGTAGATTGAGCTGGTGAGTTGGGGCTGATATCTGGTAAATCATCAGCGTTTGTCTCTGGTGACTCCGGTTGTGCTGGGTTGGGAATTTCGCCGAGATTTTCCTCTTCATTGCCAAATAAACTAGCATAGAGTTGATCCACGCGATCGCTCACGGTATTATTATGATCCAGCCCTAAATCTGGGATAGCGATTGCAGGTTCCTGAAGAGATAATTCCTCTGCTAGTTTCCCATCTTCAAGTTCAAAATTGGTTTGCTGGTATTCCCCTGTGGATGAATACTCAAAACCCCTAGATGGAACATTGCGATCGATATTAGAAACCAAATCAACTGCACTTTGATCTTCCCCTGTAGTTGATAGGGATGGTGATATGGGCAGAGTTTCCGGCTGCACATCTAACTTCGATCTACTTGCAGACCTTTTTTGCTGGAGCAATCCGGTTAAATTCTTAATTAAAATCGTTAATAATTGTTCTCCCTCTATTCCCTTACTGTGCATCCGTGCTATTGCTTGGGATAGAGACTCATGGTAAGTATAAATATTACGTTGTAGCCCCTCAAATACAAAATTTACCGTTCCATCCAAAGCTGCCAAACGTCGATCCAAATCATTTGCTAGCCGACTTAAATGCTCAACCTGAGCCGCTGTTTCTAATGGTGATTCACCAGAGGAAAGCTGAGAATTATTATTGCTAGATTCAGGTGGTAATCTCCCCTCTACGCGATTCATCAGCACCTGCAAAAATTCGGAAATCATCTGCTCTTGATTTTCCATTTGCTGGGCTACAGAATAATTATGCAGCCGTTTTTGTTCTAATTGCCTGATTTCCTGGATCAAATTAGCTCGTTCCTGCAACAGCATTTGTAATTCCGTTTGCAAAGGCTGTAGTAATGCAGAAACTTCTGGAGACTGGGATAGTGGTTTTTCCCCTGGATGACGTTCTCTATCTGCAAACTGAACCAATAAAGGAGAACGAGGCTCTGGCGACGAATATTGCCGGTCTAAATTATCTGTTTGGGCTTCAGTTGACTCTAAACGAGCCAGAAAGTCACGAATTCGCTCTAAAACAACTTTAGCTTCCTGTCCTTGAGTAGAAATTAAACGAGACAGAAGGTTATTTTTGTTAGTGAGTAAGCCGTCAATATCTGCAATCAGGGTTTGGATTTCAGTAGTCCTGGAAGTCACTTTAATTTACCTTAGCTAAAATTCTACGTCTACTCTTGGGAGATTTATTTTCAAAATATAAAATTTACCAATGGACAGATGTTGCAAATTTGCCTAACAGTTGTTGATGGCACCCAAACAATTGTGTCAGCGTTCATAATTGATAACTCAGAACCACGATTATTCTCTGTTCCCTGTTTTTAACGAAAAGTTACATACATACAATTTATATAGATTCACATCTTGCACCACAAGATTACCCTCGATACAGCAGAGCTTGAAACCCTCATTTTATCCTAATCCTCCTTACTGCCCGGAAGTTCCCACAACGCGGGGTTCCCATAGCATATCCGGAGGACTCACCCCCGCAAGGCACTTCTCTCCACCTGACTATGATTGAGAAGTTGCTATATGTAGTTAGGGGGAAACAGTTAAAAACCTAAGGTTAGCAAAAATTTATTATACGTGCTTACATCCCCGTTCCCTTGTGGGTGGGGCAGTTGAAATATTTGAGTATGATCTAGATTGGTTTATCTTTGCCCATGTTATGAAATCGTAAAATTTGTGGCTTGGTTAGCAAGACTCCCAAGAGGAGCCGCGTAAACCCAGGTTACCAAGACCTTGATGTGTTTATAAACTTAATAGAAAAATGGTTTGCTTGTAACTGGGAAAAATTTTCTTGTGTAACATCATTTGGCTTTATGCCCACAGCTATGCTTTGATAGCTTAGGGTGAAAATGTTTTCCTCAATCGTATATAGCCGCTTACCAACCAATAAATGTCGTAATGGAAGACCGATACAGCTTGCACTCACCTACTCATCCCCCAATGATTTCAACACCTTTATTTCAAGGGTTGCCCTCAAAAGTTGTGGAAGCAGCCTTAACCCATCTTGTAACCCGTACCCATCCTGCTAACCAGGTAATATTGCTGGAAAATGACTGGGGAGGTTCAGTATATTTTATCATAGATGGATGGGTAAAAATTCGCACTTATAATCTGGAAGGGAAAGAAGTAACCCTGAATATTATTGGTAAGGGAGAACTATTTGGTGAGATGGCTGCCCTGGATGAAGTACCCCGTTCTACGGATGTGATCACTTTAACTACCACAATTATTGGTAGTATGCCATCGCAAGATTTTGTCAAGTTGTTACAAACAGAACCTTTAGCGGGAATGAGATTATCACAATTAATGGCTCGACGCTTAAGACAAGTTAATCGGCGATTGCGATTGCGGGAATCTGATAGTCAGTCTCGGGTTGCGGATACGCTATTGTTTTTAGCAGAAGGACAAGGTAAGCAAGGACAAGCAGGTACGGAAATTCCCAATTTACCCCACCGAGAATTGAGTAGTTTAAGTGGACTGGCAAGGGAAACGGTGACTAGGGTATTAACCAAGTTAGAAAAGAAAGGACTAATTCAGCGCAAACCAGAAACTATCTGTATTCCCGACTTATCTGCCCTGGAAAAAATGATAGTCTAGTACCGCTGAGCGTCAGTCAAAAGTCACGCATTCAAAAGTCAAAAGTACTATACCCCATCTCCTCGCTATGAATGAAAGAAACAAATCCTCTTCCCTTATGCCTGCCCTTTGCCTAACACCTAAAACCTACTGCCTAACACCTACTCCCCAATCCCTACATCATCATGAGCATATTAGACTCTGGAGCTGAAGAACCAGAAGAACGTCTTTCTATCAATTCAGCAACATCTTCCCATCAAAACTCCAACCCACAACAACATTTTAAGAGACCAAAACTGAAGGTAGATGCACCTCTGAGGATGGTAGAGACAGCTTTTTTAGCCAGTACTGCCAGTTTAATTTGGTTTATCAACTTCTACTTCCCTTTAGGTCCAGTATTGCGGATATTTTTCCCCGTTCCTATTGCCTTAGTTTATCTCCGTTGGGGCACCAGAGCGGCATGGATGGCAGCTGTGGTATCGGGATTATTGCTGATGGTGTTGATGGGACCAACCCGTAGCTTATTATTTGTTATGCCTTATGCTCTTATGGGAGTGCTTTTAGGGGCAACATGGTATCGTCGTGTTCCCTGGATGGTTTCTATTACGTTAGGAACATTGTTAGGGACTATAGGGGTATTTTTCCGTATCTGGTTGTTATCGTTGCTCTCCGGCGAAGATTTGTGGGTTTATGTAATTAACCAGGTAACAAGTTTCTTAGAATGGGCATTTCTCAGTTTGGGTATATTAGCCAGTCCCAGTGTATTCTTAATTCAGGTAGGAGCGATCGCTTTAATTGTTCTGAATAACTTTATTTATTTATTTGTGGTACATCTAGCAGCATGGTTATTATTAGATCGCTTGGGTAATCCCATTCCCCGTCCTCCACGCTGGGTACAAACTTTGTTGGATTATGAATAATTGATAATAGGGATAATCAATCCAAAATCTAAAATCCAAAATCGGATGATTCGCATTTATACTCAATTTAACCAAGGGCAAGCATGGATCGATCGCTACAAGAATACTGCATCCACCTTTGCTTGTGTTTTAGGTTTTACCGCCACTGGCTCGATCCCAGGCATTTCTGCGGCTGGACTTACCCCTGAGGATCGTCAATATACGGCTTGTGCGGATGCGGAATTTTTATACTACGGTAATTCTCAACCCAATCCCCAATATCCTTTACCACCCCTGGTAGCTGGAGCTTCCCCTGTGATGATTTCCCGTGCTGTGGTTGAGTTACTCAATATACCAGTTTATTTATTTGATGCAGGTTTACCCCATTCTCCCGCAGTTCCAGCAATCCATTTGGGTGGTATGCCAGCTAAGTGTTTGAGTGGAGGCACTGCGATGGAAATCAGCACAGTCCATCATTTGCTAGAACAGGGGTTGCAATGGGGAGAACGTTTAGCTAGTAATATCACTGATGGGTATTTAATTATTGGTGAGTGTGTTGTTGGGGGTACTACAACTGCCTTGGCAATCTTAACTGGTTTGGGTATTGCCGCCGCCGGAAAGGTCAACAGCAGCCATCCTACTTGCAATCATGACCAAAAATGGCAGGTGGTGCAAGCAGGATTAAAGCATATTCAAGCAAGCCAAAATTCCATCGATCCCTTAAAATTAGTAGCCGCAGTGGGCGATCCCATGCAGGTGGTAGTGGCAGGGATGGCGATCGCAGCTAGTCGTAGTTGTGGTGTAATATTGGCAGGAGGGACGCAAATGTTGGCAGTGTATGCCCTGACAAGTGCGATCGCTCGCGCCTATAATCTAAGTTGGCAGCCAGCAGAGATTATTGTTGGCACTACCCGATGGGTTACAGAAGATCCCAGTGGTAGCACCGTAGCATTAGCTCAACTAGTGGCTGAGTACAGCATAGATTTAGGTGTAACCCCTCCACCTTTATTTGCTACTCAATTAAATTTTTCCCATTCTCGTTACCCCCAGCTTCAAGCTTACGAACAAGGCTTTGTCAAAGAAGGTATGGGTGCAGGAGGAACTTGTATTGCTGCTTATCTGAGCCATAATTGGCAGCAAAATCATCTTTTAGAAGCAATTGAATATCAACTGCAACTTTATCAACAAATTCACCCACATTAAGAGTTTTCCAGTGTTCCCATTAACTGGAATCAAAATAGGGCTAACTGAAAAAGTCTACAGAGCGAATCTAGAAGCCACGCTGCTGAGAAAATAGTTGTTTCGTACCTTAATCCCCCAATTTATCCACCTATTTTCCCAAAAAGTGCCAGGATTTTACGCTTCTATAATTTTCTGATATTCAACTTATTTTGTGAAAAAAGCTTGAAACCCTTATCTAGCATCACTGATACTTTAATTCAGTAAACCCTAAATAAAAATTCTTAACCCTCTATCATCTTTTGGGAGAAATTATCGGCGATTTTCACCTCACAGCTGATTACTCCCGGTAATCTAGTTTTTTCTTTGATAGACAATTCAGCACAGAATCAGATTCTCCAATTCTATACTTCAAGAATTAATTCTCTTCAGGAGTAATTGTTCTTCTAACGCTGCTATGCGATTGTAGGCAGCTGTTAATTGAGCTGTTAGTCTTTGGAGTTGAATTTCTGGGGTTAATTGCTGCTCTCCCCCTTGCATATTGGTTTCAGGATACATACCATCCATCAACACGTCTTTATGTTCCATTTCTGGATTAAAACTTAAACTTGTTCTTAGTCGATAGCTATCAGCTTCGGTATTGCCCCAAGAGCTTTCTGTGACTTCTGTCTTATTTGCATTTGCTAAAGAGCATTCTGATAAGGCTTGAGAAACTTTTACATCCAGGCGCTCTATAACTTGATAAACGGCATCTAGCTTCTCACTCAAAGCCATAATTTGATTTTGTAAAGATTCCATTGCATACCCCTATCCGCTCAATTATCTTTTCTATAGTATTCAATCTTTAGCCAATGTTAAAAATGCTTATGTTTTTTTTAATTTTTGGCAATATATCTTAGACAATTCGAGGAGCGTCACCCAATCAAAATATTGAGTAATATTAATTTTTGCGAAACATTATTCGAGAATAAATAATTAAGAATTAAATCCCCTGGCAATGAATGAAAGAAAGACGAGATATCCAATCCCTTTCCCCCGTATTTTTTGATATCAGGTGTATTTCAGGGAAATTTTAGTGTTACTGTCAATAACAGATGGTATGATTCCTCTGCATATGTACATTCAACAGTTGTAAATAAGCGATCGCATATTTACAGTCAAATCAAGATTTATGCCTGCTACTACCTGGAGTCGTCACCATATTCTTTCCCTGGCTGACTTCACCACAACTGAATATGACACCGTTCTACAAACTGCTGCCAGTTTTCGGGAGGTGCTATCGCGCCGGACAAAAAAAGTTCCCACCCTACAGGGACAAGTGGTAGCCAATTTATTTTTTGAGCCATCTACCCGTACCCGCAGCAGCTTTGAAATAGCCGCCAAACGCCTCTCCGCAGATACCCTCAATTTTGCTTCTGCCACATCTTCCATAACTAAGGGAGAGACAATTCTCGACACAGCCAAAACCTATTTGGCCATGGGAACTGATATTATGGTAATTCGCCATCAACAAGCAGGAGTACCTCATGCGATCGCACAAGAGATGGATCGTTTAGGAGTAAAGGTAAGTGTATTGAATGCTGGGGATGGCCAACACGAACACCCTTCCCAAGGACTGTTAGATTTATTTACCATCTGTACCTTATTAGAACCCAACGCTCCCCGGTTGGAATTGCTAAAGGGGAAAAAAATCGCCATTGTCGGGGATATTCTCCATTCTCGGGTAGCTCGTTCCAATATTTGGAGCCTCACAGCCACGGATGCAGAACTACATCTAGCCGCACCACCCACTTTATTACCCAAGTTATTTGCTGACTGTGGTAAAGATAGACCAGGAAAATTATTTGTCCATTGGAACCTAGAACCAGCCTTAGAGGATGCAGATTTTGTCATGACTTTGCGTTTGCAAAAAGAACGCATGACTGCCCATCTATTGCCTTCTTTGCGAGAATACCACCATTTATTTGGCATTACCAGGTCAAAATTACAACTGTGTAAATCTCATGTTAAGGTATTGCACCCAGGACCAGTAAACCGAGGAGTGGAAATTAGTTCTGACTTAATGGATGACCCAGAATTTAGCTTGATTCAAAGCCAAGTTACTAGTGGGGTGGCTGTACGTATGGCACTGTTATATTTAATCGGTAGTGGGAAAATTACTTAGACATCAATCAATCAATAATTGTGCTTAATTACTTATTGCCCCTAGGGATTGGTTTAGCTTTCATTTGGATAGGAAGAAAAATCAATGAAGAAGTCTATCAAGGCATGGTGGGAGCGTGAGAACCCCTACGCTGTCTTCGAGGGTGTGAAACGCGACTCAAGGGGATTTATCCCCTTGTTTCTGGTATAATGACCCTGGCGGTAAAGCGCAATTACTATTACCGGGTAACTCAGCCCCATCATGGATCGTCGAGACAAATATCACCACTAAAATCAGTAACGGTGAGTCAGCGCGGTGGACGGTGAGTCCAGTGCTGCGGGAGGGTTTCCCGAC
>JASJDS010000258.1 GCA_030065055.1 Calothrix sp. MO_192.B10 | reverse complement strand
AATCTTGGCTGAGTACTCTATCGATTTCATCCACAAAAATAATAATTCTTTGTTGAACCTCTACTAACAGAACTTCATCGATAAATAAATTCAATCGCTGTACGGGTGACATTAAATCCCGTTGTTCTCTCCACCATTTACGCCAATTGAATTTTTGACTTAACTGACAACTACTGACTAAAGACTGAACGATACCTGCATACCATTTCTCTGCCGTTACTTCTTCCTTACCAATCCCTGTTAAGTCGATAAAAGCACAGATAAATCCTTCTGCTTGCAGTTTTTGCATTGTCCTTACCCGCAAGCTGGATTTACCCATTTGTCGGGAGTTTAACACATAACAAAATTCCCCAGCATTTAAATTTTTGTAAAGTTCAGAATCAGCTTGGCGCGTTACATAACTTGATGCGTTAGCAGGAAGGCTACCGCCAATATGATATTCATAACTTAATGGTGTTTCTATCATGGTCTTACAGCCTTAACCCTTTCTTTGAGTATAATATTGCTGATATAAATTGCTTTATTTAAAAATAAATACCTGATATTTCCCTATTTTTATGTCTGGGAATACCTGATTTACTCCTATGGAGTTTCTCCTCGTCAAACCAGAAAATGATAAATATCATCTGAGCCTTGTTAGTTAAACACAAGCAGATAATTTCATTATTTTCCCATACGTAATTACTTTTATTGTCCATAATTATTGATTCTCAAAAGTAAAAAAAAGGGAATACCAAATTATTTGACGAAGGAGAAAAAAATGAACTTACAAAAATTAGTTGCAGCACCTATTGCTATTGGATTGACTCTGGGTAGTTTCCCTTTAATAAACTCACCAGCCCATGCAAAAACCGTCGATGTTCCTGTTCCCAAGGCAGCTGTAGCCACAGCTTTTAATGCAGCATTCAGTTCAACTAAGGTTCATCTTGACAATTATGGGAAAAAACATGGCTCTAGTTGGCATCAAGACTCCAGTTATATTCTATTACCTAATGGAGCAGAAAGAAAATTCTCGATTCCTGAACAAAAATTTTCTATTACCAAATTTCGGCAGTGGAAACACTACATCAATGACATGGATACGTCATCTATCCAAGCTACTATTAGAGATAGACGTATTCAAGCAACTGCATATTTTGAAAGTCAAGGAGAAGAAATTAAAGGTAAATGTGTCAAGAAACGATTCAAAAAATGGAAGGAGTGTGGGTTAAAGAAACTAGAAAGAGACCTTCACTTGAATAATACCATTCTTTCTATGTCAATGATACCCGTTAGTTATTACGGTTCTATTTCATATGCCAAGGATGTAAAAGTCAACTTTAAGACGGATATCCGTATTGCTAATAGATTGTGCGGAACCTTTAAAGGTATCTGTGGTTGGATAGAAGGCAAGATCAAAAAAGATTTAACTAATAACATTGAAAATCAATTTACTAAAGGTCTGCAAGATGACAAAGTAAGATGTAAGGTAGCAAATTCTATTAAGAAGTCACTCAGTAGTCGTTTAGGTAAATACAAGAAATGGAAGATTGTGAAAATTTCTAGTAAGGGTAATAAATTTGTTTTAAGGCTGAGTAATGCCAATGTAAAAAAAGAATGCAAGACATGATTGGTTTTTAGAAACCACTATGCGATCGCTACTATGTTATTAGCCTTTACAAATGTTTGGGCAAAAAGTTCGTAAATATACCATAAGTCAGTGAAATACTAAAGATATATGACCGAACAAGGCAAAAGTAAAAAGTAAAAAGGCAAAAGTAAAGAAAAAGAAAAATGGTCACCAAGCCCCTAAATTTATTTATGGGGATTATCTTTTTACTTTTTACTTTTATCTTTTTACTTTTTAATAATGGTGTATTACTACCTAGCTCGAGCGTTATCCTGCCCAAACATCCCTGAGATAAGTAAACCAGACCTTCCTTGGGGATCCTGATTTATCTCCATCCAAATACTGAACAACTTTATACACACACACAACAAGATGATGAAACCGAATGTAATTGCAACTTCTCTCACATTAGGACTCACCCTACCTCTAGTGAGTTTCCATAATGCTGGAGCTGTTAAAACTTTACAACAATCTACAGAATCCTCATCCTCAGTTATTCAAGCTACTCCTTCAGAGAAGATATCTACTAATAAATCCCAGCTTGTAGTTCAGAATAAACAAGGTAAATGGATTCATGCTGGTACGGTATCAAGAGCGATCAAAAAATACCGAACCAAACATGATTTACCGGGTATTTCTGTTGCCATTGCCAAAAATGGAAGAATTATTTATGCCCAGGGATTTGGCTGGAAAAATGTAGAGAAGAAAATTAAAGCTTCCAATTTAACAAGATATCGTCTCGCTTCGGTGAGTAAGCCAGTCACAGCAATTTTAGCGATGGAAATGCGAGAGCAACGCAAACTGCTATTAAATAAAAAGATTCGTGCTTATTTGTCAGGTAAACTACCACTACATCATAGTTACCGTATTCGTGATTTACTCGCCCATCAATCTGGGGTTCGCCACTACAAAACAGGTGAAGATGCAACCAAAAATGTCAAAAAGCATTATGTACGCGCCCAGAATGCAATGCAATTGTTTGTCAAAGATAAACTAGTTATGCAACCCACAAGTGGTTACAAGTATAGTACCCACGGATATACAGTATTGGCTGCTGCGATGGAACAAGTAGCGAATAAACCATTTTTCCAGTATGCTAGCGATCGCTTTCGTGTTTGGGGACTAAAAAATTTGTCACCTGAATTAGCAAACATTAACCAACGTAACCGCGCCCAAATATATAAACGTAAAAATGGGAAAAATCTAGTTTCTCGACGGGATGACTTGAGTTGGAAATATGCTGGTGGTGGCTATCAGTCATCCGCACCGGATTTGGCAAAGCTTGGTATTAAGCTCTTAAATGGGGAAATAATTAGCCAGAAATCCCTCAATCTGATGTGGACTAGGCAGAAATCTCAAGCTGGAACCACTGGCTACGGTTTAGGATGGGGAGTTGGTAAAGATGAAGGTGGCCGTCAGATTGTAGCCCATAGTGGTGCCCAAAATGGCGCGGCCTCCTACTGGAGAATTTATCCCCGGCAAAAGGTTGTGGTAGCGATTCTTTCTAATAGAAGGGGTCACAAACCGCGAGATTTAGGCGCTTATCTCGGTAGATTGACTGTCACTGGCTCAACGGCAAAACCAATTTCTCAAAATTAACATTTCCGTAGGATGGGCAATGCCCATCTTACCCTGTTCTTTGTTATACCAATTTGAAACAAGAATGCAACACATGATTTAATGAACCTCTGTTGGAAATTAAATATGCGGAGCACCAAAACCCTTATTCAGTGATGTAGCAATGCTACGTCTCTACATTCTTTTCCACCAGAGATCAGATCTATTGGTAGGGGCGGGGTTACCCCGACCCTACAATATTTCATCTCGTTCGGTAATTATTTCAACTTTCATAAAGATACCCTGCAATCATTCAAGCCAAAACTCGTTGAAAGTACTGGCGATATAAACTACACCGAGGTACAACATGATTGTCTTGCCTCTCCACCAAACCCATACTGTGCAATTTATAAATCTGCGTTGAATCCAATTCCACTGGTTCAGGTGAGTTCACCACAAGTTGAAAGGCCTGAGCCAATTTTGGACATTGTTGGAGTAACTGCAAATGTCTCCGTAGATGGTTGCTATAAATCCCTGCTTCCTTGGGAGCATCTTGCAAAAGTCGCTCTAGGGTGAGATGACTAGAACTAACTTCATACATTGCTAACCTGACTAAGTAAGGATGTCCCCCTACCATATTCATTAATTCTTCCACCTGGATATTGCCCCACTCTAGCCCGTGGAGATTTGCTAAATATATCACCTGCTGTTTATTAAACTCACGTAGTTCTACTGGTACTCCAGCATTAAAAGGAGATTGATTCATATCCAAAGGGATGTAAACTTCAGTAGAGTGAGCGATCGCTAAACGTAGTTGCTCCCAAATTGGATAAATTTTCCCTTTTTCATGCCAACTACGTAGCATTCCCAAAAAGTCTTCAATCACATCGGTATAGAGAAATAGTCGATCTAGATTATCTAATCCTAAAACTACTGGAGTATTTATTGTTGGTAATAAATATTCTTCAAAGTAAACTGTGCAATTATCATTACTACCTAAAATTTCCGTATCCCAGTAATCATTTAATTGATTTTCTAATTTTAATTGCCGACCAACTTGGCAACAGAACCAGCGTAGAAACTTATCTAAATTAGCCAAAATATTTCGGTCTACGCTGTTAAAATCTAAATCAACACTTATATAATTATGATGGTGTGTTTCGGTTAAAATTCTCTTCATCAGAGAAGTTTTGCCCATTAATTTAGGAGCCTTAATCCGAATTAAAGCACCTGGTTTACAAATTGTCTCATAGCATAAAGATTCGATTCCATTTCGTTCTAGATAAAAAGGCGAATCAATGGGCACTAGTCCTTCTGGAAAAGATAAATGGGTTTCTGCGGGGAAGGCTGGTACAGCTAAATTATTCTGGATTGATAAATTACTTTTTCCTGACCAAGCTCTCTTAAGGGCTGCTTGAAAATTTCTTTTTGTAACTGTCTCTGCTAAGGCTGCCGAAAGTTTACGCCATAATTTATTACCAACATCTTTATTTAAATATTCAGGACTATAACCATAATCTATTGCCATATCATCATAGGTTTTTCTCTCCCAAGAACCCTGAAGTACTTTAATTTCTATATCGCTCAAGTGTTTTCCAGTATGCTGGTAAATAGCATCGTCTGCTGCTGCTTGAGCTTGCATCCACGAAAATTCTGATTCAACTCTAACCAAATTATTATCAATATATTCGTAATCGGATTGGTCAAACATTTGAGTAATCATGAGGTGTTCAACTGGCTTGGCAATAAGAATAAATTGAGATACAGTTGTAAACACTGTGATTCCGTAAACTAACCCTGACAATTAAAGATTTACTACTGTAACCACAACTTCTCACTGATGACTGTTAGCACAGCACAAGAGCGCAGGAAGCTAACTGTTAGCACAGCACAAGAGTGCAGGAAGCTAACTGTTAGCGCAGCCCCAACCCAGGAGGCTAACTGATAACTGATAACTGAAAAGTCTCTACATCATTTTCTCTGAACCAGCCAAAAAGAATTTATCCCATTCTTAAGACATTAAGTTAATATTGAACCAGAAAAAAATTAAAATCATAAACCTCATCCATCTTGAGAACTGGAGTTTTTCCTCTAGGAAAAACCAAAAAGAAATTCTCCTTACGGGGCACGGCACCCACAATATTCTTGTATTGCTCCCTAATCTTCATGATGCCGTGCCCACCTCACTAGGAAAAACCAAAAAGAAATTCCCCTTACGGGGCACGGCACCCACAATATTCTTGTATTGCTCCCTAATCTTCATGATGCCGTGCCCACCTCACCCGATTGAATATTCGTAAGCAAAAACTATGGTTTTCACACTAGACGTGGTTTAATTTATTTGTCGCACACTCTCTTGATAGGCAAAAACTATAAGCAATTTTAAATTACTCCTCCACAGTCAAATCCCCACACCTAAGATGTCAACTATCAACCATCAACCATAAGTAAATTATGATTCCAGCAACGCGGGTTTATCTTTTATTGATATTGGGAATTGTCATCGCTCCCATTACAGCTATTTTCTTTGGCATTTCCACCAGTATCGCTATAACTCTGGTTTTTGATGTCATAGTACTGATATTAATGTTGGTAGATGGTTGGTTAGTGAGGCGGAATCGAGTTGAGGTAACTAGGGAATTGCTCCCGCGATTATCTATTGGTAGGGATAACTTGGTTGTGTTGCGGGTCAAATCCGCTAATACCAATGCCATTGTGCAAATCAGTGACTATTACCCCAGTAGTTTTGATGTCTCCACACCAGTATTAATAACTACTGTGCCTAGTAATAGTACCCAAAAATTAGATTATACAGTCCACCCCAACAAACGGGGAGAGTTTCCTTGGGGAGATATTCAAGTGAGACAATTGGGTAGTTGGGGGTTAGCCTGGGACGATCGCAAGATTTCCCAGAGTTTGAAAGTTTGGGTATATCCGGATTTAGTGGGATTGCGATCGCTATCCATCCGCCTGACTTTACAATCATCTGGTTCCATGCGTCAATTCCGCCGCCAATTGGGTATTGGTACGGAGTTTGCCGAACTGCGTAACTACCGAGTCGGTGATGATTTACGATTTGTGGATTGGAAAGCTACCGCCCGTCGGGTAGGTGCTACCAATACACCCCCATTAATTAGGGTACTAGAACCCGAACAGGAACAAACCCTATTAATTTTGCTGGATCGGGGCAGATTAATGACTGCTAGGGTACATGGTTTGCAGAGATTTGACTGGGGACTGAATGCCGCCTTATCCCTAGCATTGACAGGATTGAGAAGGGGCGATCGCGTCGGCTTGGGTGTATTCGATCGGCAAATGCACGCTTGGCTCCCCCCAGATCGGGGAGAGCACCATCTCACAAGTCTGATCGATCGCTTGACACCCATTCAACCAGTACTACTAGAATCTGATTATTTAGGGGCGGTGACTTATGTTGTCCAACAGCAAACCCGACGAGCCTTGGTAGTAGTTATTACCGATTTAGTGGATGCGACAGCCTCTGCGGAACTGTTAGCAGCACTTTCCAGACTTGCACCCCGTTACCTACCATTTTGCGTTACCTTGCGCGATCCTTTAGTAGATAATATGGCTCATACTTTTACCGCAGATATAACAGCAGCCTATAGCCGTGCAGTAGCCTTGGATTTACTCGCCCAAAGACAAGTGGCTTTTGCCCAGTTAAAGCAAAAGGGTGTATTAGTATTAGATGCACCTGCAAATCAAATTTCTGATGGATTAGTAGATAAATATTTGCAACTCAAGGCGAGAAACTTACTTTGAATCATAAATAGGAATTAAAAACATGGGTGGAAAAAATCAAGAACACTATCAAAAAATAGGCAGCATTTATGATGATTTATGGTCGTACTCGGACGAATATATTCAATTTATGGCTACAAATATAATTGAATATTTACACTTGAAACCAACAGATACTTTAGTGGATTTAGGCTGTGGTACAGGGATGTATTCCAAAGCAATTCTGAACCAGATACAGTTAGATAATCCGATTATATGCGTGGACTATTCTGAAAAGATGCTCGAACAAGTACCATCAAGCAATCAATATAAAACTATGGCATTAGATGCAATTGATTTTGTCTCCCAAGCCGAAGTTTATAATAAGGTTTTCATGAAAGAAGTCATTCATCATATAGAGAATCAAGAATTACTATTTAGTAGTTTGTTTCAAAGACTACCTATAGGGGGAATTTTTTTGTTGATCCTTCTGCCTCCAACAATTGATTATCCTTTATTCAGCCAAGCTTTGCAGCGATATGAAAGAGTCCAACCTCACTATGACAATCTGGCAAAATTACTTGAGAAAGTGGGCTTCCATGTATCAGTTAATTTTGTTGAATATCTTCAGGTGATTCCTAAATCCAAATACTTTCATATGGTGAAGAATCGCTATATGTCCCTACTTTCATTCTTTGACGATCAACAATTAGCAGAAGGTCTGGCAGAAATGGAACAAAAATATGCTCAACAGTCTATTCTGGAATTTCCTGACCGTTTTGTTTTTATCACAGCAAATAAGTTGTAACTTCTGAAGTTCTGAATGACTACATACAAAGATAAGTAATAAGTAATAACTAATAACTAATTTGACGAGTCGCGGTGTGAGCGATCTCCGACTTCTATCCTAGGAATTGCTACAATAGACTTCTGGTGGAAAAGAATGTAGAGACGTAGCATTGCTACGTCTCTACAAGGGTTTTGGTGTTCCGCATATTTAATTTCCAACAGAGGTCTAATGTGCAGATATTGATTCAGAAGTCGGGGATCTGTTACCTAGCCTTGTAACTAATGAAACGCACCACTAGGTTGGGGTAAAACTTTGGAAGATAGGGTATCAATGTTGCATACTCTGTTAGCGATCGCCTAGTAAAACCACTGAAGAGAA
>JASJDS010000079.1 GCA_030065055.1 Calothrix sp. MO_192.B10 | reverse complement strand
TAGAATTTGCAGAAATTCTCCAAAAGCCAAATCACTAATTTTGCGACCCCACAGACGGTGCATCCCTTTGAGATTTAATGTCTCAAAACACAAAACATCAAACTTATCGGTTAGATAATGAGCTAGTTTCCAAAACCAATCACGCCTTTGATTAGCAACTTTCTCGTGCTTGCGTACCAGGTTCTTCCTTGCTCGCTCCCGATTGGCAGAGCCTTTTAGTTTTTTAGAATGATGTCTGCTGGCTTTTTTGATCGCGTTGAGCGATTTTTTGAAAAACTGGGGTGATTCAATCTTGGTTCCGTCGGAGCATACAAGAAACGTTTTTAACCCAAAATCAAACCCTGCTATTTTACTAGTCACCGATTCAATCTCAGGTTCTACAACTGTGTCAACTACCACTACCATAAACAACTCACCTAATGGTGTGCGCTTAATAGTTAGTGTTTTAATCTTTCCTTCTATCTCCCTGGATTGACAAAACCGATAAACTTGACTCCCAATCTTGACTCGATTGCCGCCAAGGAATTTATATCCTGCTTGTTTTAATGTGAATGATTTGTATTTTTTGACCTTCTTAAATCCTGGTGGTCTGACCCCTTTTTTGTGATGTTTAAAAAATAGTTGGTATGACTTATCAATGCGTTGACAGATATCTTGCACTGCTTGAGAGCCAACTAACTGCCAGAAACAATTGCGCCTCCTCAACCTGGCAATGTGAGTTTGAAGCTTTGCACAACTTAAATGCACACCCCACATCCGGTAATAACGTTTGTGTAGGGCAATACAATGGTTATAAATCACCCCAGCAGCATTAATTGTCCGCTTGAGGTATCTATTCCGCTTGTGTTGGTAGAGCTTAAACTTCAGGGTTTTCATGTTGTCTATTATAGTGGCATATAGACAATATTTCTAGTAGGGGAAACTGCTCCTCTTGGGAAGCCAGCAAATGAGTTATTTCCCCAAGTCATTCCCTTAATTTCTGCCAGTGAAGAATCGCCGAAAATTATACAAGCAAAGCAACATATAGATAAATTATTGCAATTTTTCTGTGAACTCTTGGGAGATAATGCTTACATGGGTGGTAATCGCCTAACTTTGGGAGATATTGTTGCCGGTAATGCAGTGATTTTATTAAATTTTTTAGACATTGATTTCAGTAATTATACTATAATAAATAATTGGTGCGATCGCTTGATGCAGCGCGAACCGTGGCAAAAAACAGCAATGAGTACAGAAAGTTTTGAACAATTCAGGCGACGAGTCAGGGTATTGATTAGGAAACGGATGGGAAGTATGAAGGAACAGTCTAGGGTGTAGGGTTTGGGGTGTGGGGTGTGAGGAAGAATTAGCCCCTACACCCTGTTCATAATGAGTTAACCTGAGTTGGGGATAAGAAATCCTCGAAACACCTGATGTCTCGTTGTTCGCTCACCAAACCCTACTTTAATCAACTCCTAACACCGAACTCCTAACACCGAACTCAGGTTAGTTACGCCTTAGTGAGAATTTTCTGGACAATTTGCACACCGGTAATTGCCTGCCAAGTAAATAGTCCCAACAGGGTAAAATTCAAGACGATATGAGTCATTCTTGCCCAATTTGCCCCTTTTTGCATAAAAGGAGAGAGGGCAGCAGAAGCAGCAATTAAACCAGTCATTCCCAATCCAGCTAGCAGGTGAGGCTGAACAAACAACTTACCATTATTAATGTAGGTGACAGCCATACCACCAATGGAACCTGTCACCATTAATGCTAGGAGGATAGAACCGATTTGGTAGTGTCTAATGTTATATCTACCCTTAATTAGTTCCTTCTTTTCATCTCCCTTAGCACTTCTAGTGCGCTGTACCTGTAAACCCAAATAAGCAGCATAAAGAGAGAGTAGCACTAATGCCCACATCATTATTGGGTGAAAGAATTGTGACCAATATTTTACTGATGGTGAAAGTTCCACGGTGTTTCCCCTCTGTATTAAATCTTTATAAAACTTAGCATAACCTTATTTATCACCGTTCGACTTGTCAATTAGGCAAAAGCTGTTGACACTCGCATTCTCAATATAAACCTCGTCTACCTTGAAAATGGTTGTTAGTTGTTAGTTGTTAGTTGTTAGTTGATGGTTGACAGCTTAGGTATGGGATTTGACTGTGGGGGACTAACTTGAAAATGGTTGTTAGTTGTTAGTTGTTAGTTGTTAGTTGATGGTTGACAGCTTAGGTGTGGGAGCCGCAGTAGGGGCGCATTGCGTGCTAACTTGAGGAGTTAGTCACCCCCGCATTTTCATGGCTTGGTTGTGGGATTTTCCCATGAGGGACTACCTTGAGAACCGTAGTTTTATAACCTGACTTTGGGATTGCTTCCTTAAGTCGCAATGACACATCAGAATAATTAGAAACTCCAGGTTTCAACATAGATGAGGTATAGATGCAATTTTGGGAGAATTTGCAACAAATAGAGCCAGTCTAGGGGAAACTTTTAATACTGGGGTTAGTCTGCAATGGGGTAGGAATCATGAATCAGAATGGCAATACATCTTTACTGTTAGCGGCTCAAAATGGTGATATTAATAAATTACAGAGTTTACTAACCAAGGGTATTTTACCAGATATTAGCGATCGCAATGGAACTACAGCATTAATGTTTGCTGCTAATGGGGGGTATACTGAGATTGTGCGATCGCTCCTTGATGCTGGGGCAGATATTAATTTATCTCGCCAATATTTTGGTTTAACGGCGTTGATGTTGGCTGCTAGTGCCAATCATCTAGATGTGGTGAAGTTATTGGTATCTAGGGGAGCGAATATAAATGCTACCAACGAAGATGGTAGTACTGCCCTGATGATAGCCGCAGCTAAGGGTAATTTGGATGTAATGGGTGCGTTATTGGCGGGTGGTGCCCAAGTCAATATTAAAGATAAAGATGATGATACCGCCTTGAAGGTGGCAATTAAACAAGGGCAGATTCCCGCAATCAAAGTCTTGTTGTCAATGGGTGCTGATGTTAATTACCAAGATGAGGATGGGGAGGGAGCATTAATCTCAGCAGCAGAATTAGGTAATTTACCAGTGGTACAAGCATTGTTAGAGGGGGGTGCTGATGTTAACCTATCCAACCATCATGGAACAACAGCCTTATCTGCGGCGGCTGCTGCGGGACACAGTGAAATTGTCATGGCTTTACTAGATGCTGGAGCAGATGTTAATACCCAAGATAATGATGGGGAGACTGCTTTACACCTAGCTGTGGTAGAAGGATATGGCGAGGTGGTGACAATTTTACTCGGTTGGGATGCCAAGGTGAACTTGACTAATCACCTGGGAGATACACCATTATTAGTGGCAGCATTGCAGGGACATAATTCAATTGTGGAAATATTGCTGCGTTATGGTGCTGATGCCAATTGGGGTAATTTAACTGAAAATCCCCTATTGCTGGCACTCTCCCAGAAAAATACCCAGATAGTGGAGTTATTATTAAACCATGGTGCTGATGCCAATACTGTTGGCAGTGATGGGAAAACAGCCTTAATGAAAGCTGCTGAAAGCAACCTTACAGGAGTAATGCGTCAATTAATTGCCAAGGGTGCAGAGATAGATTTTCCAGGCAAGGGAGGAGCAACCGCATTAATGTGGGCAGCTGCAAGGGGTTATGGGGAAGCGGTACAGTTATTGGTGAATGCTGGGGCAGATGTGAGTTTACAAAACCAAGGTGGTTATACGGCTTTGAGTTTGGCAGAGTTTAATGAATATCCTGATGTGGTGCAAATTCTGAAGGGAAAGGTTAATTAACCTGAGTTCGGAGTTCGGAGTTCGGTGTTAGGAGTTAAAATTAACGTGAGAAATATACGTAGGGTGTGTTGTCGCGGAGCGCAACGCACCATTACCTTATATAATTGACATCCTCCCACCGCTCTCGCGTAGCGTGCGCGTCAGCGCGTAACCCTTCGGGTGTAGCGGGGGATTCCCAAGACTCACGACTTAGGTTTCTGTTTCCTTCCCGTTCGACTGACGCTCACGGCGGAAGCCTTGCGGGTTCTTTATTCGTGATTTATAGGCGAGGGAGTAGTTATTTATGGGGGGTGCAAGATTATATGACTGACAGCCCCCAAATTCATCTAGCTTAATGTTGTATTACCGCGTTCAAAGGTTGCCCTAGCAACAGGATTTAGTTTGCCTTGAATTGGGTTCCAATAATTGGCTATTTCTGTAGGTAGATGAAATTCCGCCGCAGTACGTCCTAGTAATGATTGCTGGCGATGCTTGACTAGATGATAACGACGCTGCATTAAAGCACGAGCTCTTTCCTGGGTAGACATATCGCTGCTTTCTCCTTCTTTTGAGTCATCTGAAACGAGTTTTACCTGCTCAATTAATAGAATAACTCAATTTTCTGTATCTAATGTTACTAAATTTAGAATTTTATATGAAGATAGCATTAAGTTTTAACATGAGTAACAGATCCCCGACTTCTTTAAGAAGTCGGGGATCTTGCCCCTCGCAGTAATGCCATAACTGCTAGATTGAAAATGGGGAACACTGATAATTGATAACTGAAATGACTTCTTCTGTATTTGCCGACGAACGACTACTGTTTACTCCTGCTACTCCCACCAGCGATGCTATTCCCACCATTTTCGCCTTTCCCAATGAATATACCGTGGGCATAACTAGCCTGGGATATCAGGTGGTATGGGCTAGTTTGGCAATGCGTACAGATGTGCAAGTTAGTCGCTTATTTACTGATATCCAAGAACCCCTTCCCAGGGAACCAGAATTACTTGGTTTTTCCCTTTCTTGGGAATTAGATTATGTCAATATCTTAAATATCCTAGAATCTTTAGATATTCCCATTAGAACCAGTGAGCGCACAAATAATCATCCCCTAGTTTTTGGTGGGGGTCCCGTCCTCACTGCCAACCCCGAACCATTTGCTGAGTTTTTCGATGTAATTTTGTTGGGGGATGGAGAAGATTTGTTGGGGAATTTTATTGCTGCTTATAAACAAGTCAGGAATGCCGAACGCAAAACTAAATTAACAGCATTAGCCCAGGTTCCTGGTATCTATATCCCCAGTTTATATCATGTAGAGTACCATGAATTAGATGGAGCGATCGCATCTATTCAACCCATCTCCCCAGATATACCCCCAGTTGTCCAAAAGCAAACCTATCGCGGTAATGTCCTCTCAGCTTCTACCGTAGTTACCCAAAGGGCAGCGTGGGAAAATATTTACATGGTGGAAGTAGTCAGGAGTTGTCCGGAAATGTGCCGTTTTTGCTTGGCAAGTTACCTGACTCTACCATTTAGAACCGCGAGCATAGAAAATTCCCTCATCCCCGCCATTGAAAGGGGTTTAAAAGTCACCAACCGTTTAGGATTATTGGGTGCTTCCGTGACTCAGCACCCAGAGTTTGCAGAGTTACTCAATTATATTAACCAGTCCCAATATGACGACGTGCGTTTGAGTATTGCTTCCGTGCGTACCAACACCGTCACCCAGGAATTAGCCCATACCTTAGCCCAAAGAGGCACGCGATCGCTTACCATTGCTGTAGAGAGTGGTTCTGAAAAAGTCCGGCAAATCATCAATAAAAAGCTACATAACCATGAAATCATACAAGCCGCAGCTAATGCCAAAGCAGGAGGTTTAACCGGCTTAAAACTCTACGGCATGGTGGGAATACCAGGGGAGGAAGCGGAAGATTTAGATGCTACCGTCACCATGATGAAAGATGTAAAAAAAGCTGCTCCTGGACTGCGGTTAACCCTGGGGTGCAGTACCTTTGTTCCCAAGTCCCATACACCATTCCAGTGGTTTGGAGTTAATAAACAAGCGCAAAAGCAATTGCAATTTTTACAGAAGAAACTCAAACCTCAGGGTATAGATTTCCGCCCCGAAAGTTACAATTGGTCCATCATTCAAGCTTTATTATCCAGGGGCGATCGTAGATTGTCAAAATTATTGGAACTGACTCGTCATTTTGGTGATTCTTTGGGGAGTTATAAACGTGCTTTTAAGGAATTAAAAGGAAAAATTCCCAGTTTAGATTTCTATGTCCACACCAATTGGGAAACAGATATGATTTTACCCTGGAACCACTTGCAAGGTCCCCTGCCCCAGTCTACACTACTAAAGCACTTGGCAGATGCCACTCAAGTAAGTCAAAAGTCAAAAGTCAAAAGTCAAAAGTCAAGAAGGCTGGTATAAAAATCTTGTATCGAACTGTAAGGGTTATTTTGTCTAGCTCCTTCAGCTATCGGTTCTCAACTGTTAACTGTTAACTGACAACTAATATGTAATTATGCAAAGCACAGCCGAATATTATTGCGCCTATTGTGGTGAAGAAAACACTACCTTTATCGATTTAAGTGCGGGTGGACAACAATCCTACGTAGAAGACTGTCAAGTTTGTTGCCGTCCCAATATTTTATATATACATATTGATGAAGAAACCTTAGATATTGAAATAGATACGGAATATGAAGGATGAACTTTTACCTTTTAGGAGATTTCCAGAAGAAATTTAATTCTTTATTACTTATTACTTATTACGCACGGTTCGCCCATTTTTTTTGAAGTTAGAGAAATTGATAAATAACGTGAGAATAGGGATTTGGAGGACATCAGGTTTTTTGTTGGTGGCATTTGGAGGCAAAATTAATACGCCCACTTGCGCTCACAATCTAAATCAAACGCTAAAACCCTGATTATTTCCTTCTGCATTTTTCCTAACTCGATTTCAAATGGGCGAACCGGGAGTTATTACTTATTATATCAATTCCGGCTATATCGGAATGATAAAAAACCGCAGAGACGCTGAGAGCGCAGAGAAAAAAAGAAGGAGAGAAAAATTAAATAATGCCGATATAAACGGAAAAGATATTACTTATTAACGTCCATGCTGCAATTTAATTATTCTTCAGTTATCAACGCGCCCGTAGAAGTAGTTTGGGAATTTCACGAACGGCAAGATATTTTGCAACTACTAACACCTCCTTGGCAACCAGTAGAAGTCATTCGCCGCGAAGGGGGACTTGATGTGGGGGCGATTACGGAATTTAAGTTATTTTTAGGACCAATCCCCATAACTTGGCTTGCTCGTCATACGGAATATGAAAAGTATCATTTGTTCACTGACAAGCAAATATCAGGCCCCTTTGAATCTTGGGAACATCGACATAAATTTGAAAATGAAAATGGCAAAACCCGATTAACTGATGAAATTTCCTTTGCTTTACCTGGAGGGGAACCTGTGGAATTGATGGGTGGTTGGCTCATACAAGCACAACTGGAAGGTATGTTTCGTTACCGCCACCAAGTTACTAGGCGAGAGTGTGAGGGCGAGCAATTTTAGATTTTGGATTTTGGATTTTAACTCGACTTTATCCATTTTTTGGCAACAAGAATACTAACACTGAAACTTTGGCGTTGCTGAATCCAGGTATGAATTAAGTTCGCGCAGTCTTACGCACGGAGTGCGGTGAGCCAGTCCGGTGGACGGTGAGTCCAGTGCTGCGGGAGGGTTTCCCGACCCAGGCAACTGGCGCTCGCATAGCGTGCGCGGAGCGCGTAACCCGAAGGGGTTCCCCGGCATAAAGGAACTGGCGTGCCCCTTGCTCCCTTCGGGAGAGCTTCGCTAACAGGGGAGCTAACGCTAACGCGCAGCGTATCCGCAGGATTCACCCGAAGGGCTTCGGTGCAGGGTAGACGCAAAGGCGCATTAGACGCGAAGCGGCTTCCCGAAGGGTAGAATCGTTTTTCAATAATATCGAAAAATGTAAATTCATACTTCCATTCAGCAACGCCGAAACTTTTGTGGGACGAGAGCTGGAATTTTTCAGCGTCACCATACATCAGCGATATGGAAAAATGTTGCCAACAAGATGAGTTTTTACCCGGTAAGGGAAACTAAGCTCTTGATTTTGGACAAAGTCGAGTTGAATAGACGTAATTTACCCAATTTTAGGCACTAATGGGCATTGATACGGCAGTTTCATCCATCAATGAGGTGTAAAGTTCACTCAACTGTTGTGCCACACCATCCCAACTAAACATGGTTTCTACTCGCTTTCTGGATGCCTTCCCTAACTGTTTCTGCCACTCAGGACGGGATAAAATCCGGTCAATCGCTTCTGAAAATGCTATTTCATCCTGAGGTGGACACAGTAAACCTGTATGTTCAGGGACTACGGTAAATTGCAAGCCACCTACATCAGATCCCACCACAGGAGTCCCAGAAGCCATTGCTTCAATGGTGACTAAACCAAAGGGTTCGTAGTGAGAAGGCACAACGCAGATATTACTTGCAGCATAGTAGTAAGGTAATCTGTTGTGATTAATCCTTCCGGGGAATGTGACATATTCCCGTAATCCTAATTCATCAACAATATTTTCTATCCGTTCCCGTTCAATACCATCACTTTTACCCGGACGAGAACCACCAACAATGATTAACCGAATATCTGCCAAACCAATAAAAATAGAACGCTTGATTGCTCGAACTAAGGTTTCAATTCCTTTACGCTTGTCAAAACGTCCTACATAAAGAACTACTAAACTAGATTTAGACATTCCTAGGGACAGACGAGCCTCTGAAGAGGAAATAGCTCCAAAACGACTAATGTCTGTTCCACAGGGAATAATATCAATGCAGCCCTGTTCTGAAACAAGTTTCTGCAGATGTTGTTTTTCTTGAGGACTGGTAGCAACAATCCTATCTGAGGTTTCTAGACAGGCTTTTTCTGTTGCTAATCTAGTGCTAGCAATGGGAGGAATATCAGTTATGGTGTTATATTTAACTGCACCTACAGAATGGTAAGTGTGGACTTGTTTGATATTTTGGATTTTTTTCAGCTCCATTCCAACCCAAGATGAGAGCCAGTAATTTGTATGTACAACCGAATATTTAATCCCCTGATTTTCTTGAAACTGTAGGAATTGCTGTACAAAAGCTGGTAAATAATTGAAAATCTCGTCTCGAGGAATAAAAGTTTGCGGACCAGCCTCTAGGCGAATGGTACGACAATTGGCAGTGTGTTGCACAATGCTCGGTTGTGTCACACTTGTTTTGCGGGTGAACATATCTACTACCCATCCTTGTTTAGCAAGGGCTTCTCCTACTTGACGGACATAAACATTTTGACCGCCGGCTTCTTCCTTGCCAACTTCCACTGCGGGGTCGCCATGAACGGAGATGAGGGCGATACGTTTTGTTTCCATAGGAATTTTGTTAAACTCAATAATTTTTTGTTGATGGAGCTGAGGAAGAGAAAGAATTATCCTCACTTAACTCTCACATGAGAAGTGAGAAGTAAGATAACTTACCTCACTTGAATGATTTAAAGTTAGCCTGAATGTAGTGATTTTGTCAACATCCCATTGAATAAGCCGAAAGACAGAAGACAAAAGGGGTTAATTATGGGTGGTCAGAATCACCAATAATTGCCGCTTCGTTAAACGCTTTACGCATTTTTACGGAGGTAAATCCAAATGCTCCATAGAGAGAGGATATTCCAATTTGTGAAAAAGCCCAAGCACATTAGATTCCGTAGCAGTTTCTTGTACAAGCAGTAACCATATAGCGATCGCACTCATGTTTTGCCCAAAAGAAAAGGTGAAAATGTCTGCGCCCAATTTTCGTAGTGCTATATAAAGTTACATGGGTTTACATTCTACTAACATCACTGTTAATTTAAATAAAGTTGTCAGTTTGAATCAATTTTCACTCATTTAAGTGAGATAATAGAATTAATACTGAGCAGTGAGCCTCAATTGATATTGGTAAAGCTCACAAAAATTTTGTAAATTTTAATAAAGTACTGTTGTGATGAGTCCTCAAGACTTCAGTAAATCAGAAGAATTCCTCAGAACTATAGGAGTTGCATATCAAATATCAAATAGTGAATTGCAAGTGCTGGCTATAGCCATAGAAGGAGAATTACCGACAGCGATCGCTAATAGGCTGAAAATTAAGGGAGATGCTCTTCGTCAGCGCTTAAGTCAAATTTACCGCAAGTTTGGCATTCAAGGTAAAGGTCCTGTAAAGTTTGGACAACTACAGCAGTTAATGAATCAGCTTTATCAGGAATGGCTACAAAATGGCAATATTCATCTGATTCAAGATGAATTTGAAAATTATCAAAAAGTAGAACATCATGGAGGGGATAATTATAATTTGTGTTTGACTAAAATTAAAACCAAGTCAACACTTAATCATGAGGGGAATACCCACAAAACTACCATTGATTGGGGTAACGCGCCTGATGTATCTAGTTTTTATGGTCGGACAACTGAACTAGAAATTTTGGAAGATTGGATTGTTAATCAAGATTGTCGCATAGTGACTTTACTAGGAATTGGGGGTATTGGTAAAACAGCTTTAGGAGTAAGGTTAGCGCGAAGGATTCAAGAACAATTTGATTATTTAGTTTGGCGTTCACTTTATCATCTTCCCACATTTTCAGATTTTCTGAATATATTAATCCAGGCTTTATGTAAATCCCAAGAATCTCCCAAATTAGAGACAGTAAATCAGCAAGTTCACTGGTTGATTAACCGTCTCCGTCAACAGCGTTGTTTAATCATTCTCGATGGTTTAGAATTTATTTTCCAGAAGAAGAAATTGGCTGGAGTATATCGAGAAGGATATGAATATTATGGTAATTTTATTAAACGCATAGCCGAAGAACCGCTGAAAAGCTGCCTTTTACTGACAAGTAGGGAAAATTTCAGCGAAGTTTCTTTATTGGAAGGTGAAAATTCCCCTGTACGGGTATTAAAATTAGGGGGTTTGTCAGAAGCAGCAAATCAATTATTGCAAGGGAAAAAATTATCTGGACAGGCAGGATGGGAACAATTAATTCAAGTTTATAGTGGTAATCCTTTGATGCTAAAACTTGTTGCTACCACCATACAAGAAGTTTTTGACGGTAATGTTACAGATTTTCTCTCAACCACCTTATTTACCCATGATGTAATAGATTTCGTCGCAGAAATGTTAGAGCGATTATCTGAGTTGGAAACAACAATTATCTTGGAGATGGTGAAGACAAAAGAACCCATTAAGTTAGCAGCATTACAGAATCATTTATCAGAAGTGTCACAAAAAGATTTAATCCGTGCATTGCTCTCTTTGAGACAGCGATCGCTTGTGGATAAATCTCAGGGTGGTTTCACTCTTCCTCCTGCGGTAAGAGAAACAGTTGTGCAGCTGTATAACTTTGCCAGTTGAATTGTTCATTTTGCTACAGGTACAAAATCATATCCTGTCCCAGAACGGGAGGGTTGTTTCTGATCGATTGTGACTAATTGTACTTGAGCATTGCGATCGCCTGACGGTAAAAACCTCACTGTTCCAGAAGCACCCATAGTGGAAAAGTCGGAGGCGGCAAGTGCCTGTCTTACTCCTGTACGGCTGGGATTACGTGATAATGCGGCAATCAATGCTTGAGTGGCATCGTAAGCAAGGGCTGTGCGCCAGTTAACATCAGCACCCCATAATTGGCGAGAATTACGGGTAAATTCGGGATTGGTTTGGCTATCAATATGCCAGGGAATGGCTACTATCATTCCCTCTGCCTGTTGTTGCCCTACTTCCAAAGTTTTCCGAGAATATACAGCATCTCCAGCCAACAATGGTAAGCGTTTTTGGTTTACCTGCACCACTTGCAAGGCTTTGTCCAAAGTGCCAGCATTCGGCGCTAACATTAATACTTCTGCACCTCGTTTGGTTGCTGCTGCTAAACTTTTAGAGGCACTAAAACCTGATTTGGACAAGTCAAATTCACTCACCACTTGTCCCCCTTCCAAGGAAACGGCGGAGGCAAATTCTGATTTGAGGGATTTGCTGTAGTCACTTTGGGAATTAAAGAAAACAGCGGCTTGTTTTTGCTCTAACTTATTGATCATATGGTTGGCTAGGGATCTAGCTGCCCTGAAATCGCTGGGAACTGTGCGAAATACATAGGGACTCAAGTTGGCAATTTTGATGGAAGTGCTGACTGGGGAAATTACCACTAATTTACCGTCGTTATACACACTACTGGCAGCTAAGGTAACACCACTGGCATAGGGACCAACTACTCCCAATACTTGTGAATCTTTGACTAGTTCAGCAGCAACTTTCTTGGCAGTTTCTGGATTATTATTATCGTTAGCAATCCCTACCCGTAAAGGTATGCCCTTAATCCCACCCTGAGTATTAATTTCCTGTTGAGCCTGGGCAATACCTCTTAAAACCTCTAAGGAGCCATCGGGGTTGGTGCCTAAAGGTACGGATGCAGCAATGGTGTAACTTTTCCGATCGCCAATGCGGGCATTATGCAAAAATATTAGTGCTTCTGGGTCGTTGGGTTTACTTCGCAGTGCTGCTTCTAATTTCGAGACAGCTTGCTGATAATCCCCCTTGGCTAATGCTTCTATTCCTTGGGTTTTAGCATCAGATGCTTGTCCGGGTACAAGGGTAGTATTGCCAAAACTAATGGATTGGGAGCTAGATTTGCTAGTAGTAGAAGATGGTTGAGATATTCGTTCGTCAGATGGGAATATTTGATCTTTAAGCCAAAAAATACCCCCACCTACTAATCCTAAGGTTATTAGTAAAGCTAAAATTAAAACAGTAGTATCTTTCCGCTGGGACATCGGTAATGGTAATTGTTACATTTTTATCTATATCTAATAGGACTTACGCAACTGGCATATATTTATTGTAGGGTGCGTGACGCTGTAAGAATATTTGAACGTAGCAATGAGACTTGTAACCTCACGCACCAATCACCAATTGTGACAATTGCGTAAGTCCTGTCTAAATTAAAGTATTAAAGATAATAGTTTGTAAATCAGACGGAATAGGGATATTAAAGCAACGGTAACTAATCCGGCTGCCACAGATATAATTAATACTTGGGGAATACTGAAGCCCCCTTGCAATATAGGTAGAAAAAATATCAGTCCCAAGGTAATAGCGGGGATAATTAATAAATCCGATTTTTCCAGCCAGCGCCTGGTTTGAGCAAAAATTAATCCACCTAGAATTACTGCTCCAATTACCAAGGTTGGTAGGGGAGATTTCAAGAGGCTGTAAAGAGCGATCGCAATTAGACCCCCTTCAAAGCCGCTAAAGGCTGCTCCTGTTAACATTTCTAGGGTAGAAAATGGAGGCACAGCAGGTTTCTTGCTAAGTGCTGTTTTGGGAGTAGCTGGCTGGATTGGCTGCGGTTGTGGCTGTGGCTGTGGCTGTGGTTGTGGCTGAACTGAACCAGAGGTTGGAGGTGGAGATGGGGAGCGAGCATCAAGGGCATTCCAAACCTCCTCTGCTGACTGGAACCGTTGATTGGCAGCATTCAGCAGCATTTTATCTAATACATCCCCCAATTGGGGACTGACATTGGCTTGCGATCGCCACTGCCATTGGTTACTATAAGCATCAATTAAGGAAGTAATTTCTGTGACTCCCGTCAGCATACTGACAATTGTCACCGCTAAGGCATATAAATCCGTCGAAGGAAACACCTTACCCCCAGACATTTGCTCTGGTGGCGCGAATCCCATTGAGTATATTCCCGTAGATGAAGGTGCGCCCGCAGCCGCATTTGCTACCTGCTTCACCGCACCAAAATCTAACAAGTAAAACTTGCCATTGCTGTGGCGCATAATGTTAGAGGGTTTGATGTCTCGGTGGATAATCCCCTTATCATGGACAAACTGGAGGACGGGAAGAATCGATCGCAGTACTTCTAATGCCTCTGCTTCGGAAAACTTACCCTGTTCATTCAACATTTCCTCCAGGGTTTTACCTTGGATATACTCCTGGACTAAATAAAAAAACTGGTCTTCCCCTGGTGCTTGTAAACTGGGGACAGTGATGGGGAAAAAGGCGTATAAATCGGGGATTTGTTTGTGTTCGTGACCGATTTGTTCTAGAACTAACGCCTCTCGTTCAAATAAATCCTGTGCGAGTTGTAACTGATGACTACTGAGATTACCAGCAGGTTGAAATTGTTTGACCACACATTGGCGTATGGTAGGAGTATAGCGATCGCTCGCCAAAAAAGCTGCTCCAAAACCCCCTCTTCCCAGCAATTTTTGTGGTATATATCGCCCCGCCAGAATCAAGGGCATTCCACAGGTGGTACAAAATTTTTGTTGGATTGTTTTCAGAGTTGCTTTGTCATCTAGATCCGCAAAATAATTTTGGGGGCGATGACAACCCGGACGAGTGCAGTAAACTTCCATGATAGTCAGTATTCGGTAGTCAAGGGGAATTTAGAATAGGACTTACGCAACTGGCACATTAATAACCGTAGGGTGTGTGACGCTTGGATCAATATTGTACGCAACAATAAGAATTCTAGGGTCACGCACCAACCACCGATTGTGACAATATGGTAAGTCCTGTAGAATTTAGAATGAAGAATTTAGAATTATTACCCCATCGATGAATCGAAAGGGGTAGGGAACTCTTAATAGGGAACTCAAGGGCAGTTTTACCCATATTGTTGACTTCCCAGAATCCCACAGATTCTATCCGTGGGATTCTGGGAAATAACTTCTGTAACTCCTTCAGAAATAACGCAGTTGGAGTAGCGACTCCTGCGATTCATTAACTCTTGACTATCAATACAATTTTAGCCTTCATCGGCATTGGACATTGCTGGGTCTAAAGCATTTGCCAGTAAGGATTTTGGTGATGATTTTAACATACTTTCTTTTAAGCCTGGTGTGGCAAACTGGGGTAAGATTTCTTGACTAAAAGCTTCCGCTGCTTTGGATCTGTAGCGATTAGGATTATAAATTAGCCACAAAGTCCTTTGTACAATTACGCCTTCAACGGAAGCAGAATGTAACACCCCCATTTGTAATTCTTTGACAATGGCACTATTGGAGACAAATGCGGCTCCTAAACCAGCTTGTACGGCATTTTTAATGGCTTCGATGGAATTTAATTCCATTTCTATTTTGAACCTTCTGGTGTCAATATCCGCCTTAACCAGCACATGATCAATCACCTTACGGATCGTAGACTGGGAATCTAAAGTGATGAATTGTAATTTGTAGAGATCTTCCTTGTGAATTTTATCTAATTTAGCAAAGGGATGGAACACCGGCAGAATTAGTACCAACTCATCCTCAGAATAAGGAATCATTTCCAGGGATTCTGCCAATTCCGTAGGCACTTCACCGCCAATGATGGCCATATCCACTTGTCCGTTGACCACACTCCAAGCAGTGCGACGGGTAGAGTGGACGTGTAATTGTACCGCCACATCTGGATATTTTTGTCGGAATAACCCAATCATCCGGGGTAATAAATAAGTGCCAGTGGTTTGGGAAGCACCGACAATTAAAGTACCTCCTTGGAGATTTTGTAAATCTTCGATCGCTCGACAGGTTTCTTGACAAAGACTGAGGATTTTTTCCCCATAATTCAGCAGCAGATGGCCTGCTTCTGTGAGTTGGGCGCGTCGTCCGCCGCGATCAAACAAAGGTACATCTAATTGCCTCTCTAAGTTTTGCACTTGCAAACTTACAGCAGGCTGGGATACGTATAAACTATCAGCGGCGCGTTTGAAGCTCCCTTCTACAGCGATTGCTTTGAGAATACGTAATTGATCTAAAGTGAAAGGAAGGTCAGACATAAGGTTCAACCTAGATATGTGAAAGGAGCAGCATTGGCAGTTAGCCAGGAATTGTTCATTTTCTGATTTACATTATCAATTTATGGCATCTTCCATTAGGAGGCTTTCCCAAAAAAATACCGTAGTACAAAATTTTGACTCAAGGTCTCCTTTGAATACTTTGTGGTATTGGTTGTACATAGTTAAGTTTTCTTTAAATTACTTCATCTATGTATACGATTTTGCCACCTTGGTTGACCAGCAGTCATTTTACAATCTTGGGTTTACTGTTATTATTTGCCATCATCCATAGCGGTGGAGCAGCTTTACGTCCTTGGGCAGAGAAAAAAATTGGCAATCGACTATACCGGGTTTTCTTTGCCTTAGCTAGCTTGCCCCTAGCTGTCATTTTAATTATTTACTTTTTTAATCACCGCTATGATGGGATTCAACTTTGGCAAGTCCAGGGCTTACCGGGAGTTCAATTATTTGTGTGGATTTTATCAGCAATTTCCTTTTTTTTCCTGTATCCGGCTACCTTCAATCTACTCGAAATTGCTGCCATCTTTAAACCTCAAGTCCATCTGTACGAAACCGGAATTATTCGCATTACCCGTCATCCTCAGATGGTAGGGCAAGTAATTTGGTGTATTGCCCATACCCTATGGCTGGGTACTAGTTTTACCTTAGTAACATCAGTAGGTTTAGTATTACACCATTTATTTGGGGTTTGGCATGGCGATCGCCGTTTGGCTTGGCGTTATGGTTCCGCCTTTGAGCAAGTAAAGCAACGCACCAGTATCATTCCCTTTGTTGCCATTATAGATGGACGGCAAACTTTGCAATGGCAGGAATTCTTACGCCCTGCTTATGTGGGGGTTGTCATGTTTATTTTCCTGTTGTGGTGGTCTCACCCCCTACTAATAACAGCAACTAGTAAGGTATCATTTTAATTTTTGATGGCCGCCATCCAGCAATATTTGATACCAAAGAAATTCTTCAGACTCACCAATAGCCACCGAATCAATGTAGGATGGGAACAAATAGCTGTCAGTAGGGGTGCGCTCAGTAATTTTGAGTTTAATAGTGGTAGTGGTCAGTTAATGGCTTGTAAAGGGGATTTAATCCCAAATCAGTCCCTATTCCTTCCCCCAGCGATCGATAGAAGTTGAGAATCCCAAAGTTGAATTTTGATGTCACCGGCCCTAAATAGCCAAGGAGGATATCAAAAGCCTAAATATTTGGTATATCCCTCATACCCATAGGGAAATACAAATTTTTCTCGACCACTACCTAGCACTTGCCTGATAGCTAGTTAAGATATGAAAACCAGATAATTCTAGAGGCATCATGGTGTTGTCGGTTAGTGAGCGGACGTTTAATCAAGAAGTTTTAGAATCTCCCATTCCTGTGTTGATCAATTTTGAAGCACCTTGGTGTGGCTTATGTCGCATAGTCCATCCCCTTCTGTTACAATTCCAAACCGAATGTGGTGGAGATATTAAATTAGTGGGAATTAATGCGGATGAAAATTTTAAGTTATCCAATTATTATCGGTTGAAATCCCTGCCCACCTTGATTTTGATAGAAAATGGAATGATTAAACAGCGTTTAGAAGGATTTCGGGGTAGGGAAGACCTCCGTCAAGCTCTAAAGCAGATAAAAGATAGCTATAACAAATTTAGTCAAACATACAAAATTTCAGATTTAGACTTGGGATGCCGTTCTGCCTAGTCATTTTTGGATTTTGGATTTTAGCTCTTGACCAAAAAATAGACAGGATACAAGCCGTGTGGATTCATCGGTGGAGAGTAAAAAATGTTTTCCTTATCCCCAAGCCCCTCGATTCATCGATGGAGTAACTGATAACTGATAACTGATAACTGAAATGACTCCAAAAACATAATTCGCTCATCAACCCAGCAAATCTAAAACCAAGATTAATTGCTCACTCAACAACAGTTGGGTGAGTTACTTTATGCTCAAGAGTGTCTGTCACAATTCTTAACAATTTCCCGAATACACAGTTGCCAGCAGATGGACGCTGACTTTCTGGGGTTCAAAGTCCTTGCAGAAACTTCAATCAAACGATTTCCACCCTGGGAACAGTCACCCTCCAGGTGTCTAGAAGGATCGGATACTAGCTGAAACTTTTGGCAGAAGTGGGGAAAATGGTTGAAGGACTTCTGTAGGAGTAGTAGGGCAAGAAAAGTTCAAGCTTAGAGCCAAAATCCCGTTCCTAGGTTTGTAGCTTTATCCCGACCCTGGCAATTCCCTAGGAACTTCCAATTTCATTTTTCTAGGTAATTATGGGAGGGAACCTCTTAACCCCATAATCTTTCTTCTATTTCCCAGCTAGAAGTATTATCAATTTGGGTTTACCCCATAAAGCAGTGCCACAATTAAGGGAGAAGCTTTGTGTTAACACAAACCATTCCCATGTAACTGCTACTGTCCTTAAAGTTAGTGAACAATTCTCAACGTAGACATTAGTGATGGAAGTAATCTATCAGTATGCCTGGCTGATTCCAGTGTTGCCCCTATTGGGGGCAATGGTTGTCGGTCTTGGGTTAATCTCTTTAAATCAGGTGACAAACAATCTGCGGCAGTGGAATGCAGCATTGATTATCTCCCTGATGGGTGTGGCAATGGGTCTTTCTATTGCCTTATTGTGGAGTCAAATTCAAGGACATCCAACCTATACCCATATTTTTGAATGGGCAGCAGCAGGGAATTTTCACCTGAGTATGGGCTACACCATTGACCACTTAACAGCCCTAATGCTGGTTATTGTGACAACGGTAGCCTTCCTAGTCATGGTTTACACTGATGGCTACATGGCTCATGACCCAGGATATGTGAGGTTTTACTCATATCTGAGCTTATTTGGTTCCTCCATGCTGGGTCTAGTAGTAAGTTCCAACCTCGTACAGATTTACATTTTCTGGGAACTGGTGGGGATGTGTTCTTACTTGCTGGTGGGCTTTTGGTACGATCGCAAGTCCGCAGCAGATGCCTGCCAAAAGGCTTTTGTGACTAACCGGGTAGGAGACTTTGGTCTACTGCTGGGTATTCTGGGCTTATTTTGGGCTACAGGCAGCTTTGATTTCGATGTCATGGGCGATCGCCTAGCTCAATTGGTAGAGACGGGCTCCTTGAGCAATTTCCTCGCGGTACTGTTTGCAATTCTGGTGTTCCTCGGCCCCGTTGCCAAATCAGCACAGTTTCCTCTCCATGTGTGGCTCCCAGATGCGATGGAAGGTCCCACACCCATTTCTGCTCTGATCCACGCGGCAACGATGGTGGCAGCAGGGGTGTTTCTGATTGCCCGGATGTACCCGGTATTTGAACACGTACCAGCAGCAATGAATGTCATTGCCTGGACGGGAGCATTTACAGCCTTCTTAGGGGCAACCATTGCCATTACCCAGAATGACATCAAAAAGGGTCTGGCTTACTCCACCATCTCCCAACTTGGTTACATGGTGATGGCCATGGGAGTGGGTGCTTACACCGCCGGACTATTCCACTTGATGACCCACGCCTACTTTAAGGCGATGCTCTTCCTTGGTTCCGGTTCCGTAATTCACGGTATGGAAGGGGTTGTTGGTCACGATCCCGTATTAGCCCAGGATATGCGGTTAATGGGCGGACTGCGGAAATATATGCCCGTCACATCCATTACCTTCTTGATTGGTTGTTTGGCAATTTCCGGGATTCCTCCCTTTGCTGGTTTCTGGTCCAAGGATGAAATTTTAGGGGCAGCTTTTCAATCTAGCCCAATGCTCTGGGGTATTGGCTGGTTAACCGCTGGCATTACCGCCTTCTATATGTTCAGAATGTATTTCTCCACCTTTGAAGGCAAATTCCGGGGTACTGACGAGAAAATTAAGCAACAGCTAAAACAAGCCGCCACCATTATCTTGGAAGTAGAATCTGGTCAACCAGCACCTTCCTTTGGTCCTGGAGCCATGAAACATGGCGAATTAGCTGCCACAGGTGGTAGCCATGATTCTCACGGGCATCACAGCGATTCTCCCCATGAATCACCCTGGACAATGACCCTACCCTTAGCAGTTTTGGCAGTACCTTCCATTTTGATTGGTTTAGTAGGTACTCCCTTCGGCAACCGCTTCGAGGAATTCATCTTTGCTCCCAGTGAAACCTTGGCAGAAGTAATTGAAAAAGCTGCTGAGGTTGACCTACATGAGTTTTACATTATGGCTGGTGGTTCCGTAGCTATTTCTGTAGTAGGAATTACCTTGGCTTGCTTGATGTACTTGTGGGGCAAAATCGATGCTGATGCGATCGCAGCTAAAATCAAGCCACTGTACAACCTATCCCTCAATAAGTGGTATTTTGACGACATTTACCACAGTGTGTTTGTCTTGGGCTTGCGTCGCCTAGCTAGACAAGTTCTGGAAGTTGACTTCCGGGTAGTAGATGGTGTTGTCAACTTGACGGGCTTTTTCACCTTAGTCAGTGGTGAAGGACTCAAATATTTTGAAAATGGTCGCGCTCAGTTCTATGCCCTGATCATCTTTGGCGCAGTCTTGGGCTTAGTGATCGTATTTGGCGTGACTTAGGAAGAAGCAGAGGAGTTCGGAGGGAAGGAGGGAAGGAGGGAAGGAGGGAAGGAGGGAAGGAGGGAAGGAGAAAAAATCCCAAATTTACATTAGGTATTTCCACAACTGTAGACGCACAGCGTCTACACTCCATCACTCCATCACTCCCTCACTCCATCACTCCCTCACTCCCTCACTCCATCACTCCCTCACTCCATCACTCCGGGCGGGGAAACCCCGCCCCTACTTGAAATTTGTAATAATTATTCACATTTTTCTTACTTAAAGATGCAGGATACAGTCACTAACCTTCATCTTTTTTTATTTTTGTTAAAACAACATAACAATAACGTTCAAATCCTGGAAAAACTGTTAGTTAATAGCTAGTAGCTGATAGCCGAAAATTATTTTTATAGATTCCTAACGACTCCCATGAATACAGCTAATTTTCCCTGGCTGACAACCATCATTCTCCTGCCAGTAGCGGCATCACTGCTAATTCCCATCATTCCGGACAAAGACGGTAAAACAGTACGTTGGTACTCCTTGATAGTGGGACTGGTAGATTTTGCCATCATTGTTGCAGCCTTTTACACTGGGTATGATTTCTCCAATCCCGACTTGCAGCTAGTGGAGAGTTACCCTTGGGTTCCACAATTAGATTTGAATTGGTCAGTAGGGGCAGATGGCTTATCCATGCCCCTAATTATTTTGACTGGATTCATTACCACCTTGGCAATTTTAGCTGCTTGGCCAGTAACACTAAAACCCAAGCTATTTTATTTTTTGATGCTGGCGATGTATGGCGGACAGATTGCCGTATTCGCCGTTCAAGATATGCTGCTATTTTTCTTGGTGTGGGAACTGGAATTGATTCCGGTGTACCTGCTGTTAGCTATTTGGGGAGGTAAAAAGCGGCAATACGCAGCCACCAAGTTTATTTTGTATACTGCTGGTGGTTCCCTATTTATCTTGGTAGCGGCCTTGACTATGGCGTTTTATGGCGATACAGTCACATTTGATATGCGATCGCTTGCCTTTAAGGATTATGCCCTCAACTTCCAACTCCTTCTCTATGGGGCTTTCTTGATTGCCTACGCCGTAAAATTACCTATTATCCCTCTCCATACTTGGCTACCAGATGCCCACGGAGAAGCCACCGCCCCCGTGCATATGTTGCTAGCGGGTATTCTCTTGAAAATGGGTGGTTATGCCTTAATTCGCATGAATGCAGGGATGTTACCTGGTGCCCATGCTTATTTTGCCCCAGTATTAGTAATTTTGGGGGTAGTTAACATTATTTACGCTGCCCTAACATCCTTTGCCCAGCGCAACCTCAAACGTAAAATTGCTTACTCCTCCATTTCTCACATGGGCTTTGTCACCATTGGGATTGCTTCCTTTACCGATTTAGGTATGAGTGGAGCAGTATTGCAAATGGTTTCCCACGGTTTGATTGGAGCAAGTTTGTTCTTCCTAGTAGGGGCAACCTATGATAGGACACACACCCTGATGTTAGATGAAATGGGGGGTGTGGGTAAACGGATGCAGAAGATTTTCGCCATGTTTACCACCTGTTCCATGGCTTCTTTGGCTTTGCCAGGAATGAGTGGTTTTGTGGCAGAGTTAATGGTATTTGTGGGTTTTGCCACTAGTGATGCCTATAACTTTACCTTTAAGGTGATTGTTGTATTCTTGATGGCAGTTGGGGTGATTTTGACACCCATTTACCTACTATCCATGTTGCGGGAGATTTTCTACGGTGATGAGAACAAAGAATTAGTTGCTCATCAAAAGCTCATTGACGCTGAACCCCGCGAAGTATTTATTATTGCTTGTTTGTTAGTACCAATTATTGGCATTGGTTTGTATCCCAAAATTTTGACTCAAGTGTACGATTCTACAACTGTGCAGTTGACGGCAAGATTGCGTGATGCTGTACCGACTTTGGCACAGCAAAAAGTACCTGCGGTGTCCATGCGCGCGCCGGATATTGGTAGTTAGATATTTGACTTTTAGTTAATCTTGAAAAGCAGGTTTGATGCCTGCTTTTTTTGTGGCATTGTCATTTTCTCACGCAGAGGCGCAGAGGCGCAGAGTTTTTCGAGGAGAGCGATGCGCCCCGCCCTTAGAGCAGTAGGGTGTGTTACCGCGCAGCGTAACGCACCATCTGGTAATATGGCTTGGTGCAGAGTGGAGTGGGCATCCTGCTCACTTGAGAATATAAGAAAGGGGCACTCCGGCTCATTCCACAGAACTATTAAAATCATCCCGCATTTATGCAACGCCCAGATAATTTGTTACTAATCAGATTCAGTATCCAAGTATTTATTCGTAATTGATATCACAAAAAGTTTTACGATGGAACCGAGCCAGGTAAAAACTAAAATTTGCTTACATCTATGTTTGGCTACGGAAATTCAGTAAGATACTGAAATGATAGACCACGATCACCTATTTAAAGAACTCCTATCTAACTTTTTCCCTGAGTTTATTGAGCTATTTTTTCCGGATATCAGTAACGAGTGGGAACCAGACTCATTACAGTTTTTACCATTGGAAGTGATTACTGATGTCACTGAGGGGGAAAAGAAAATCCTTGACATTGTTGTGCAAGCATCATTGAAAAGCCAAGATACCTTATTTATCGTTCACACCGAACATCAATCCTACTCCCAGACTGGCTTTAATCGACGAATGTTTACCTATTTTGCTCGGTTGCACGAAAAATATGCACTTCCCATTTATCCGATTGTTATTTATTCCCACGATAACCCCAAAACACCTGAACCAAGTTCCTATCGACTGGAGTTAGCAAAGAAAATCATATTAGAGTTTAATTATGACACTATCCAGTTAAATCAATTACATTGGCAGGATTTTGTGAATCAGCACAACCCCGTAGCCAGTGCTTTGATGGCAAAAATGCAGATGAATATCATTGAACGTCCCCAAGTCAAACTAGCATCATTACAATTATTAACAACTCTGGGACTTAACCCCGCACAAGTACAGTTAATTTCCGGCTTTATTGATACATATTTGCAATTGAATTCTCAAGAAGAAGTGGTGTTTCAAGAGCAAATTGCTACCATTAAACCAAAAGAGCAGGAGAAAGTTATGGAGATAGTCACTAGTTGGATGCGAAAAGGATTGGAGCAAGGGGAAAAACAGGGAGAATTAAAATTGCTAATGCGCCAAATTAACCGTCGCTTGGGAGAAATTACTCCACAGTTAAAGGGTAGAATTGAAAATCTGTCAACCCCTGAACTAGAAAATTTGGGTGAAGCACTGCTGGATTTTTCTTCTGTTGCAGATTTGGAAGCTTGGTTTGAGAATCTCGGCTAGTTGCATATGAACAATTTGCCTCTAAATATCCCCCCAAGTCTAAAAGTTACCGAAGAGCAATTTGCACTGCTAGCTGCTGCTAACCGAGACGTACAGCTAGAACTAAGTGCTACAGGAGAATTAATTATTATGCCCCCCACAGGAGGAAATACGGGTAAGCGCAACATCGATATTGAAGGACAACTGTGGTTTTGGAATCGTCAAACCCAACTTGGTGTTGCTTTTAATTCTTCTACCGCTTTCCGACTTCCCAATGGTGCAGAACGTTAATAGGACTTATATCATGTGCGGATGAATACTTATAAAACCTCACCCGCCTACGGCACCCTCTCCTTATTCTAGACGCGGAGCGGCTTCCCGTCAGGGTAGGAGAGGGTAAAAGAGGGTTGGGGTGGATCGAGCAGGAATTATAAGTAATTAAGCGAACATGATATTACACACTGGTTACGAGAAATTAGGTCTTTCGGATTGCTTCCTTGCGTCGCAATGACTGTGCTTATGTTGTCCGTGCGTAAGTCCTGTTAAAAAAAGAATGGGACAGATGGGTAGGGGCACGGCATCCACAATCTTTTGGTGTATAAAATTATCACTCTGATGCCGTGCCCTTACGAATCATGTATGTGTCGCAAACATTATTTGAATTGGTATAAAAAATGTTTACCCTGTATCTACACATACCATCTGGGCAACGCGCAGGCGTAATTCCTGCCATCGTTTGGAAATTGCCCCTTGAGTGATAGCCAACTCAGTAGCAATTTGGGATTGCTTCTTACCTTCAAGGTATCCTTGCCACAACTTGAGATACTCTCGCTCAGGATAGAGTCTATCAAGTTGCTTAATTACTTCGATTGTTCTCACAAGTAAATCATTTAACTCTATCTCATCCAACATATTGAATTTATCGGTGAGGGTATCTTCCAGCCGTAAATCTGTGCCGTTAACTTTTTGGTCTAAACTTTGCCAGTCCGAATGCTTTTCTTGACGGATTAGGTCAATAATTGTATTTTTCGAGACCTTTCCTACCCAGTGGTAAAACTCCTTTACTCCTTGTTTGATAAACTTTCCAGCTTGTATAGCTTGCCATATTTTTTCATGGGCAGTTTGTGCTGCATCTTCCCAAAAAATTGAAGTACCGTTTGTGTATTTCCGGGCAATTCTTTCTACTGTCTGCTGGTATTTTCGAGTTACCAGCAGTGGCTCATAATGGCGAGGGAGCAAACCGCGATTCAATAGGTCTTCGGACATCATATAACTTCAACTCATTCATTGCCAAGTTTTCCTGGTCATTCATGGTGAGCCTAACTTTCAGCTATTGGCATATTTCCCTATCGCTGCAATTGATATTTGTGAGGGATTTATAAGGAGTTAAGTTGGCAGATTTACCTACAAACCAGGGCAGAAGATTAAAGGTTTTAAAATTTTCTTTGTTTATGTACCAACACAACTTTTTTAGTTAATTTCGGAATATCTTACTGAGAAATTTCGTTATATATAACAGAGCATATAAATTTCCTCGCTTCTGCTTCGGGGATAAAGGTAGTGAATGGGTAACGCATAACTCTTGTTAGAGATGCAAACTACAAGAGTCAGGAAGAAAAAGAACTATATATCTGGCTTTCAGACTTAGATACCTTACCAATTTCCCAAGTAGCAGTTGAATTTGCGCTTAATTCTTGCACATTATTCAAAACTGCCACTGCTCCTGCTTGCAGTAATTTCTCTGGGGGTAAGTATCGCGCCTAGGTACTGTTTCTTGGACGTGAGGAGGCGAAACCCCCACATCAACCCTATTCAGATTCTGAAAAGGAGATTGCCATGAAGCTTAAGTATTTAGCAATGTTAACTGTGGTATTTTTGATACCAGGATTGGGTCAACAAATGGCACAGGCTGAAACCATTAAGACTCTATCAAATCTTAGTTTCACTACTTTAGTTCCAAATAATTTTGATCAGAAAAACGCTCAAACAACTTCTGTAAATCTAGACAAAAGAATATCTCAGCTTCAGGGAACAACTGAAACAGATGCAACAACAGAATCTCCATCTGAATCAATTGCGCCACTCATCATAACTACACTTGGTGAGATTATCAAAACTGCGATCGCAACTGAAGGTGAAGTTGAGCAAACTCGCATTAACGCCAAAAAGGATATTGCTATAGCTCAGACAAATAATCAATCTAATACAACTACTGTTTCTAATACAACTACTCCTTCAGATACACCTGCAGATTCTCAACCGACTCAACCTACTTCACCAGAAACACAAACAGCAAACGCCTTGCCTAATAATCCTCCGCAAGTTTCCCCAGCAGGAGATCCTATTGCTCAGAAATTAGCGAAGTGGGGATGGACTAAAATTTCCTGCACCCCAGGAGTTGTATTTATCAGTGGATTGAGTAATGACAATGTTTGCGTGAGTCCCCACATTGGAATCCCTGCTGGAAATTATCAGTACAATCCAAATTCTCATCAACTAGTTCAAGTGAAGTACCCCTAGTTTCGCTTCGCTACACTAGGGGCTAAGCACTGACGCGCACGCTCCGCGTTAAGCGAAGCTATGCCGTAGGCTTTACGCGTCTCACTCGCCGCTGCTCCGTTGGGTATCCCACAAAATGGGTATCCGGAACCAAATCCGGTCTGAGTCTTACACAGCGTCTCTGGCATTTCTGCCTTTATCCCCTCAAGGGGGAACCCGCGCAGCCGTAGGGCTAGCAAAGGCAGTTTGATTTTTGTTTTGACACGTTTACCTTGGATTTACAGCAATGGCTAACCAGCTAGGTTCACGTCTTCCCCGTTCGCGCAGCGTGGCCGAAGGGCATACTCTGCCGAGTACATATTTTATACCCAAAGGGTGGCCTCTTAGTCAGTGCCCCCCTTCAACGACCATAAGTATTTTCCCATATATTCGTTATGAGTTCAAGTCTCTGCCCTTGCTCTCATCCCCCGGTTCCGAAGACTCCACCAGGGGACTTCCCGCAAGGGGTGTTAAATTTACCAGCAGACAGCAATAAATAAAACTGAATCTTGGATTTGGATTGGTCGCAAAAAGAGGAGTTACACAGGACTTACCTACGGAATATGTGTTTACGTGATTAACGTCAGTTCGGGTTAAAGAAGTTTATTCAACGTGAACTGGCTGAAACGACGCAAGTAGGTTGACAGATACCAGAATCAATCAACCGTATAGGATTTCAGCTTATAGGCTGCAAAAGCTAAACTTTTATATCCATAAAGGAGCAACATATGAAACTCTCAAGACTAGGTTTACTAAGTATTCCCATTGCTGTGATGTTATCTGCAACAGCATTTGTTCTTCCTGCACAGGCAGGTGCTATCAAGCAATCGAGCGGAAAACTAACTTTGTTGCGCGTACATAATGTCGGCACAAAGTATGGTCCACCAGCAGATCAAATTGATGCCGAAGTTATTATTCGTCTTAATAGCCAGCCAGGTAAGGCATTTGGCTTCAAACTCCGTCAAGATAGTAATGCCTTAGTTCACCAAGGAATGCTTGATGTGTTAAGAGATGCTTTTTTCCGCAACACAAATGTGACTATCGATTACGATATTGAGTCTGGGAAGAAGAACGGTCGAATTATCCGTGTATGGGTTAGTAAGTAAACCCACAAAAGCAAAATCATCAAGTTCACAAATCACTAAGGAGTTTTGAAGATGATTACTCGTTTTTTAGTTCTCTCTTCATTTGCCTTTAATGCAGTCCTGATTCCCCTGCTCTCAAACACCCCTACCCTGGCTCAAAAACAACTGCCAGTCAGGAATACACCTATTTCCAACATGTCAAAACCATGTGTAAAACCAAAGCCAAAACCCCGTGGATGTAGAACCATTGGCAAACCCTGTATCATATATATTTGCAAGAATGGTAAGTGGGTAGCACAACGTGTAGATACTAATATTCCTAGACCTCGCCCCATACCTACAAATCCATCGCAAACTGGTCCCTATGGTCCACGGGGTCCCGGAGGGTACTGTCCCCCAGAATATCGACAGTGCTATTAAAGGTTTTTGAACCCCGTGTGTAAAGAAGCCACTATGCCTCTAACTATAGGTAGGCGTCATGCTAGAGACGGTGTCACCAAGTGTCAGAATAATTCGTAATTGATAAGCTGCGGGAACGTTTAACTTATACAGGACTTACGCAATTGTCACAATCGGTGGTTGATGCGTAAGGTTGCAAGCCTGATTGCTACGTTCAAATATAATCGCAGCGTCACGCAACGGCAATAATGCGGGCAGAAAATCTACACCGCATTTTGCCTCCCCTACATAAAAAATATGCCAGTTGCGTAAGTTCTATGATTGTATTAACTTATTTATTAACAAAAGTAGTTGTTCCTATCAATGGATGAAAATCATATTTAACTTTAAGCGATCGCTGAACATGATATGATTTGAAAAAATTGTATCTAGCCTGAGAATTTTGACTAGATGAATTTGCAGGAGATAAGTAAGCTGTTTAGATATATTTACCAAAATAAAACAAAATTTATTCAAGATTAAGGAATATTTTTCGACGTTTAATTATTGCTTGTGGTATCAAGAAATAGTAGATTTGAGTCAACTAAAACATGATAATTTTACTCGCATTATAGTTTTCCCTGAGAATTTTCGCACTTTGACAGTGTTTGATTTTTCTTTTTACTTGAATAGTGGCGTTGCTGAATGGAAGTATGAATTTACATTGTTCGATATTATTGAAGAATGATTCTTTGTGCCTACCCTGCCCTTCACCGAAGCCACTGCGTGTCTACGGGAAGCCACCTACCCTTCGAGAACGACTTCGTCGAACGGTGTCTAATGGGTTCTTGGCGCGAACTTAATTCATACTTGGATTCAGCAACACCGAATAGTGTTTCTTTTGCCCTCGAAGTTAAAAAATTACTCAACCTTCAAATTCATATGAATCACAAACTAAAAATTGGTGTCGTTGGCCTGAGAATGGGAAAAGAACACATTGATGGATACCTGACACACCCCAATACTGAGATACAGGCAATTTGTGCTAAGGAAATTGAGAAGCTGGAATCCATTGGTAATCAGTATGGTATTGATGCGAGGTATGAATCCTATGAAGAAATGATTGCCAAGGAGAAACTAGATATTGTTAGTATTGCAACGCCAAACCGCTTTCATAAAGACATGACGATTTTGGCATTAGATCAAGGAATACATGTATTGTGTGAAAAGCCCATTGGCATGAATGCAGAAGAAGCAATTGCCATGCATCGTAAATCGGAAGAAACAGGTAAACGGTTGATGGTGAATTACTCCTACCGATTCATTCCCCAATCTGTTGCCATTAAACAACGGATAGATGCAGGCTTAGTCGGAGATATATATTCAGCCTCTTGTCATTGGTTACGTAATATTAGTGGATTTTCTCAGTTTGGTGGGTGGTTTGGCAATAAATCAATGTCTGGAGGAGGGGTTCTCATTGATATTGGTGTGCATTGTCTTGACAAGGTTTTGTGGTTAATGGATTTCCCAGAAATAGACTCGGTTACTGCTTCTACTCACGATTACGTCTGCCAAAAAGTTGCCAAAGAATCTGGTTTATCTTTTGATGTGGAAGATACAGTTGAAGCCCTGGTGAAGTTTAAGAACAATGCTAACCTGATGTTCCAAGTGAGCTGGGCTGCAAATATATCCGAGAGTAATTTAATTGAATATAGATTGCTGGGTCAAAAAGAAGGTATCCTCGAACAAAATATTAACCAGGGATATACATTTAATGCCCAAACTTTTTATGAGTCAAATGGCATTTCTTACACACTGGGTATCGATCATGTGAGTCCGAAACTATGTCCTACCTCCATGTACTATTTTGTTGATGCCATCATCAACGATAAACCCCACATGGCTAATGGGAGTGAGGCGGTGAAGGTGATGCAATTAATTGATGCAATCTATAAAAGTGCAGAGACTGGAAAGCAAATTTGCTTTAATTAAGGATTTAAGATGAAATAAAACACAAAACCTCACCCTGACAAAAGCGGACATCCCTCTCCTTATTAAGGAGAGGGAAATGAGGAGAGGGAAAGATTTTTGTAGTGCAAAACAAAATAATAGCCCGGATTTGGTGTCAGCTAAATTCCTGACAAACTATTTCCTCAGTAATTAATAGTAACCTTAATCACATCAGTAGGATTCTGAGAAATAGCTTCTACAGCTTGCTTGGCTTCACTAAACGGGTAGCTTGGTCCAAGTAGCCCTTCAATATTTAAACGTCCTGCCTTGAAATCTTGAATGATGAGTTGATGGAGATCCCGAGCATAGAGGGGGGACTCACCCCGGACTGGATTGTTCCAGTAATCATCCGGTAGGGAAGCCAGTAAGGAGAGACGGTTATGGAAAAATTCTTCTCCCAGATTCAAGTCACTTGCACCACCGGAATAGAAGCCAACACAAACAACTCGACCACACTGACGGGCTGCTCGCATGGCATATTTGAGTTGAATATAGCGCCCAGAGCATTCAAGCACTGCATCAACTCCCCCATTAGTCAACCGCTTAACTTCTAAGCCCAAATCTGGGATCTCTTTCCGGTTAAGAACTACGTCTGCGCCATAATCAAGGGCAAGCTGGCGGCGCTGGGCAAAGCTGGAGGAAGCGTACACCGTTGCTCCGTGCAGTTTGCAATATTGAACAGCTAGAAGACCAATAGCCCCTAGTCCTGTGATCAGGACTTTCTCACGGAAGCGAATGTCTCCATCAAGTACTCCTCCGATGGCAAAGTTGGCTGGATCAATGCACAATGCTTGCTCAGGTGTTAATCCATCCAAGGGATACAGCTCATCAGCAGAGCTTACATGCCAATCTGCTACTGGTAGCCACCCAAAAACATGGTCTCCGACTGCCAAAGAGTTTACATCCTTACCTACCTCCTCAACAATACCAACTGTCATGTTGCCCAGTGTGCCAGGGTAAAGAATACTGGAGGCATCCTCGGTGTTGTCTAAGAAAATCCGTAATTTTGGGTCTAGGTTTCTCTTGAGGAAAGGACTCGAGCCATGATATCCCGTCATCTCAGTGCCATGTTTGAAAGCAGATAAAACCGAGCGAACAAGGACTTGATGGGGTTGTAAAGCTTCGAGTGTCTCTTCCTGAAAGCATATCTCCCTAGGAGCCTGAAGAATCAGAGCTTTGCGTTTTCGCATTGCTTACCTCTTGGTTCTGTCCATATCCAGCTACCATATCATGCCTAGTTGAAGAAGGAAGAAGGAAGAAGGAAGAAGGAAGAAGGTTCAATTACAGGGGAATTCTGACCCCTGTAGCTGCTGAATTTGGGCTGGTGTTAATTCCTGTACATTATTCAAAACTATGGTTGCTCCAGCTTGCCTTAATTTTTCTGCGTAAGCATCCCTTCTAGTTGCTGTTTCTTGGACATGAGGAGGCAAAACCCCCACACCAACCCAATTCAGATTTTGATGAATATTTCGCGCTTTCTCTACGGTGTACATGTCAGCTACCGTATCTCCCACGTATACTACTAGTGGTATATTGTCAAGCTCATTTGACAGTAAACGAATAGTGGCAAAAAGTCCCGTGGGGTCTGGCTTTCCGGGAGCGTCTTCCATCGCAACTAATACTGGTGAGTGCAAACCCAAACGATTTTCTAACACATAGTTAGCGTCAGCGCGAGGTGCACCGCTAAAAAATCCCCAAGCAATACCCGCTAAAGTCAGTTGTTCTAGGTAATCTGGCTGTAATAATAACAGCTCATGACAAATGTATCCCGTCCAATTGTTGGGGTCAGTACCGCGATAACGTCTTTGGAAAAAGTCCACTATGGCGTTGTAATTCAGTTGCACTTGCTGGCGGGACTGTCCTTGGGTTTCCCAGTGGCGGTAAATTAACTCTTGGGATGCTTCCCAATCATTATTCCAAATACCTTCAGACTTCAAGTTGTCAATGTCAACAGATGTGGGACGATATGCTCCAGAGGTAAAATGCTCTACGGTATCTGCTATGGCTCGGCGATAGGAATTGCCAACATCTCGGATAACCCCATCAATATCAAAAACAACGATCGCACGGTTATAATTGTCTTCGGTCATTCTATTTTGGATTTTGGATTTTGGATTGACCCCATGTCTAAAGCTAGGGGCTTGAATTTCATTATTTCCGATCGAAAAAATATCCATCATACTTTTATCCAAAGAGCAGTATTTTGATTTCCGCGTAACGGTACTAGTATCCTAAGTAATGTAAGCCGTATTACAAATACTTATGGAGTCAGATTCTCTGCCAACGGAATTGATTTTAACCAATTCACGTCAGTCTCTAGGAAGTACAAAGCTTGATTGGACACCCCAACCGGGAAATTATCTAGATTTTCAAGGTAAAACCTATGCTGTCTTAGAACGTCGTCACAAATACCAGTTAAGATCGGGGCGTTACCGCTTACACAAAATTGCTCTATACGTACAGTCAGCAAAACGTCCCGATGAGAAAAGTTTAGTCCATGGACGTTGGGTAATTGGTGATGCTAGTTGTAATTATAATGCCCATTCAGAAATTATTCGTTGTGCCATTAATCCTGATGGTCCTTGTGAATCTTGTCGCAATTATCAGACGGCAGAATCTGAGATTATGTAGACTAGGGATATATCTGAATCCCATTGTTAACCATCTGGCGTAATTCCCCATCCTTCTAAAAGGTGGGGATGTAAGCAAACCAACAAATTCTATGTGGTATAGTACTAGGAGTAACTATACGCACAGTTTAGCTGTAATGGCACGGTAGTTACTAAAAGCAAACCAAAAGTGGATATTCAGACAACCTGCCGGGGTTAGGAACTAGCCTCGTAGACGTG
>JASJDS010000078.1 GCA_030065055.1 Calothrix sp. MO_192.B10 | reverse complement strand
ATGTTGCTGGTGAGGGCACGGCGCGTTTGATGTTTTTGGCGAACTAGTTATGTTATCGATGCCGTGCCCCTACGGGGGTTGAATTAAAAATGGTTCACCCCTTTTGATGTTGCTGGTGAGGGCACGGCGCGTTTGATGTTTTTGGCGAACTAGTTATGTTATCGATGCCGTGCCCCTACGGGGGTTGAATTAAAAATGGTTCACCCCTTTAATGTTGCTGGTGAGGGCACGGCGCGTTTGATGTTTTTGGCGAACCAGTTATGTTATCGATGCCGTGCCCCTACGGGGGTTGAATTAAAAATAGACGAAACTGCCCAGCCTTACCCAAATATACTCAGCATATTTACTTGTTTTGGCTTGCTGCGCGGGGTATTTTATACAGATTCCTACACCTCAACCCAGATACTTCCTTCTTCAACGCGGATCGGAAAAACTGGTAATGGCTTTGGTTGGGATACCATACCCAGAACTTTACCCACACCGGGGGGCCAAGGTGTCCATTGTTTTACTTCCCCACTACACAAGTCAAACTGGCTGCGGTGCCAAGGACAGACAATGGAGCCATCGGGGGTAATTTTACCTTTTTTCATTTTCAATTTTAAATGGGGGCAGACATTATCCACTGCATAAAGCTGACCCTCATGGTTTAATACCAAAATATTGCGATCGCCAACTTTAACTACCTGGCGGTCGCCTGGAGATAGTGCATCCTCAGCTAGAACTTTTGTCCAACTCATGAAAACTCCTAATTTTTATTAGCCCTATTTTTTAGTTTGCCGTAATTGTGTCCCCTGCGATCGCTTATTGATGTAATATTTCAGTATGTACAAATGTTAACCGTTCCACCCACAAGGGGATGGGGCTTGTAACTAAGGTAATGTTTGCAAATATACCTGCTGGCTGAAGAATATCTCGACTACTTTGAGAACTGATATTAGCGATTCACAATCCACTGGTAGACTACACTACCCAGATAAACGCCGAAGATCCCTATTACTCCAGAAAGAACCGGTGGTGCCGGAATAGGCAACTTAATCGCACTGAATAACACACCAACGATGAAACCGGTGAATAAAGAAAGCAGAACTTCATTCATAACTCTAATTTCCTGTTCAAGTTGCAAGGCTTCCAGTTATGGTTACAGACTGTAGATAAAGTGGAATCTTAATAACGGTGAAGATGAAAAAATTATTAATTACAGGTGCTAGTGGCTTTCTCGGATGGCATCTGTGTCAATTAGCAACATCAACATGGGAAGTTTATGGAACTTATTTTTGCCACTCCCTCGATATCCCAAATGTGAAGATGATATCAGTTAATTTAACATATCTTCCCGACTTAAAACGGGTATTTAGTGAGATTAAACCAGCAGCTGTAATTCACACTGCGGCACAATCCCAACCAAATGTTTGTCAAGTTCAACCAGAAGAATCCCATTTGATAAATGTTAAGGCTGCCTGTGATATTGCCCGACTGTGTGCAGATGATCAAATTCCTTGTGTGTTTACCTCCACTGACCTAGTTTTTGATGGCTATAAAGCACCTTACAAAGAAACAGATTCTGTATCTCCTGTCAGTATTTACGGCGAACAAAAAGTTATGGCTGAACAAGGAATGCTACAACTTTATCCCATGACTACTATTTGTAGGATGCCATTAATGTTTGGTTCCCCAACACCCACAGCTCAAAGCTTTTTACAGCCATTTATCCAAACCCTGAAACAAGGGAAAACATTAAAGTTATTTAGAGATGAGTTTCGTACCCCTGTTAGTGGAACAACAGCAGCCAAAGGGCTATTGTTAGCTTTAGAAAAACAAGTGCAAGGCATTCTCCATTTAGGAGGGAAAGAAAGAATTTCTCGCTATGATTTTGGTCGTATATTAGTAGATATATTGGACATACCAACAGAACAAATTACGGCCTGCCGACAACAAGATGTAAAAATGGCTGCACCTCGACCAGCAGATGTATCTTTGGATAGTTCTCAGGCTTTTGCACTTGGATATTCACCTTTATCAGTTAGAGAAGAATTGAAAATATTAAAAGAAACTCATCAGCTTTAGAAAAATAGCACAAATAAAAGACCATAACAGCCAGATGGTATTAGTCAACTAAACACCGCCATATATAGGAATTATATTTGATTTTTGAACGAAATTAGGTGTTTGTAGTAACGCACCATTCATCTCGACTTTGGTGCGTTGCGCTGCGCGACAACACAACGCCAGTCGCCTTATGTCGGGAAACCCGCCAACAGCGCTGGCTTCCCTACGTATTCTTAAACAAATTTTGACTTATAAACCTTGTCAAATTAGTTTCAGTATACGTTCAAAATTCAAGTCAGAGTCCTATATCAGGGATTTCTCTAGTGGCAAACAGAGGAAAGATAGGACAAACTGCAATAGTAAAAATTTTATAAAAAATTTAAGTATTTAAGATAAACAGTCTTCTATGGGATTGATCCTAACAACACATAGTTTGACAACCTGAATCTCTGGCAACACTATGGGTATGGGTTTATATATAGTTTTATCAATTATTATGCGTCTACATAATAGATTATTAGTATTTATTTTTTGCCTATTATCGGGGCTAATTTTGAGCTTATGTTTAGGCGCGGGGAATATATTACCTGTTTTTGCTAAAAATAATTTTTCAGCATCCATTGAAAATCAATTATTGAATGTAAGGCAACAGGAGCAGCAAGGCATAGCATACTATGAATCCCAACAGTATGCAGTTGCTGTTCAAACCTGGAAACAAGTTTTACGTACCTATGAATCTCAAGGAAACTATCAACAACAAGCAAAAATTCTCAGCAATCTGTCATTGGCTTATCAGCAATTAGGACAATGGGAGCAAGCTCAACAAACTATTACTCGCAGCCTGAAGTTGTTACAAAGTAAATCAACTCAGCAATCACCAAAAAATTTACAAGTATTAGCTCAAGCCCTCAATACTCAAGGTGCTTTACAGTTAGCTATCGGTAAACCAGAAGATGCCTTGACTGCTTGGAAACAAGCTACCCAAACCTATACAAAAGCGAAAAATTCCACCGGAGCAATTCGCAGTGCAATCAACCAATCCCAAGCCTATAGGGCTTTGGGCTTATATGGTCGATCGCTATCTACTTTAACTGAGATTAAGCAAATTCTGCAACAACAACCCGATTCTCCACTCAAAGCAACTGGATTAAACAATTTGGGAATTAACCTCACCTTACTGAGCAGGCTAGAGGAGGCTCAAACAGCTTTTCAACAGAGTTTAGCCATTGCTCAAAATTTAAAATCTCCTGCTCATATTAGTGCAGCATTAATTAGTTTGGGTAATGTTGCTCGCGCTCGTCAGAATCCCCAAGCTGCTGAGGAATTTTATCAACAAGCTATCAACATTGCTCCTAACCAAAATTTCCAAATCAGAGCGCAGTTAAATCAATTAAAAATATTCATTGATACCCAAAAATGGCAACAAGCTCAATTACTCGGCAGCCAAATCCAAGCAAAAATTGCCAATTTACCACCAAGTCGCCTTTCCATTTATACTCAATTGAATCTAGTTGAGAATCTGACGAATCTTTACCAAGCAAATGTCCCCAATGCACCAACAATAGTAAGTATTGCTCAAATGGTTGTCCATGCACTGCAACAAGCACAAGCTTTAGCAGATAAACGGGCAGAATCCCATGCCCTTGGTACATTGGGAAAAATTTACACAGAAACTCAGCAATGGACTATTGCCCGAGATTTGACGGAGAAAGCCCTGGTATTATCCCAAGCTATGAATGCACCGGAAATTACTTACAAATGGCAATGGCAATTAGGCAGAATATTACAAGCCCAGGGAAATAAAAACAGTGCGGTTGTAGCTTATCAAGAAGCAGTCAAAAATCTCAAGTCATTACGTAGGGATCTGGTGGGGATAGATTCTGATGTTCAGTTTTCTTTCCGAGACAGTGTGGAACCTGTTTACCGAGAACTAGTTAGTTTACTTTTGCAACCGAATAATCTAGAGTCTTTATCTAGAAAATCTCCCAAAACCTCTTCACCCAGTCAAAAAGATCTACAATTGGCTCGGCAAGCGATCGAATCCCTGCAATTAGCTGAATTGGACAACTTTTTTCGAGAAGCTTGTTTAGATCTAAAGCCAACTCAAATCGAGCAGTTTGACACCCAAGCAGCTGTTATCTATCCCATTATTCTTGCAGATCGTTTGGAAATAATTCTCAGTTTGCCACACCAACCACTATGCCACTACATCACATCTATTCCCCAAACACAGTTGGAAAGTACTGCTGAAAAGCTACGTCAGTATTTACTAATTCGTTCTCGCAATAGTTTCATGCCTCTATCTCAACAACTGTACGACTGGTTAATCCGTCCTGCTGCCAGTGATATCAGTAATAGTGGTATTAAGACTTTAGTATTTGTCCTTGATGGGGTGCTGCGAAATATTCCTATGGCAGCTTTACACGATGGTAAGCACTATTTGCTAGAAAAATATAGTATTGCTTTAACACCTAGTTTGCAACTACTACCACCCAAAAAATTAACCCAAATAAATTTCCAGGTATTAGGAGCAGGACTAACAGAAGCTCGACAGGGCTTTCCAGCTCTGGATTATGTAGAACAGGAGTTACAAAACATTAAATCAGAAGTACCTGCTATAGTGTTGTTGAATCAGAAATTTACCCAGAGAAATCTAGAAAAAAAGTTGCGATCGTCTTTTTCCCCCATTGTGCATATTGCCACCCACGGTCAGTTTAGCTCTAAAGCAGCAGAAACATTTATTTTAACTTGGAGCGATCGCATTGGCATCCGTGATTTAGATCGTATACTTCAAATTGGTGAACAAAACCAAAAAAAGCCAATAGAATTGCTAGTATTAAGTGCCTGTGAAACCGCAACCGGAGACAAACAAGCTGCTTTGGGATTAGCAGGAATAGCAGTCAAGGCGGGAGCGCGTAGTACCCTAGCAACATTATGGTCTGTTAATGATCGCGGAACGGCTGTGTTAATGAGTCAGTTTTACAGACAAATAACTAATACCCAACAGACTAGAGCAGAAGCATTACGTCAATCTCAATTGGCTTTGCTAAAAGATCCCATGTACGAACATCCTATTTATTGGGCACCATATATTTTAGTTGGTAACTGGTTGTAGTGGTCTTTTTCATTAATTTTGACGAGTCGTGCTTGCGAGTGATCCCCGACTTCTATCCTAGGAATTGCTACAATGTGCGGATATTGATTCAGAAGTCGGGGATCTGTTGCCTAGCCATCAAAACTAATGAAATGCAATAGTAGTGCTTTGTCCCATTAGTTGTGAGGGTTCACAGATCCCCGACTTCTTAAAGAAGTCGGGGATCTACCCATTCGCTACCCATCAAAATTAATTTAACTCACGCCCATTGATAGTCTCACCTAACTAAAGGGAGACAAAAGACTTCTGCTACACTAACTAATGGTGTTAGCACCAGTAGCAATTAAGCGTTTGAACAATCCTTCTGTCCACCCTGTTTCTCGCAGAACTGCGGATGAAGACACTTCCACATAAGCTTGTTCAATAAAAGCTAGGTCAATCATACAAATTCGTCCTAGAGCCTCCTTAAGTTCTTCCGGTTTATCATCATTTTTCAGACGCTGTCCAACCTTCTGAACTACTGTTGCCATAGCAGGTACGACATGCTGAGGTCCAATACCAATACGTACATGAACTAAGCCAATTTTCCAACGACGGTTAGCATATTCATTACCCCATTCATCCATACCTGTAAACATTTCAGCAAACCACTCTGTAAAAGTTTTATGGAGACGGTGCATACGTTCTTCACTTTGATGTAAAATTTTCTGCATTTCCTCATCTCGCTCGAGATAAGCATAAAATGCATCACACATATCAGAAGCAATGAGCGCGCCCCAATCTGCATGAGATTTGAGCAAAGCTTTATCCTCATCTGTAAAGTTAGCTCTTTGCTTCAGTGTAGAAAGAAACGTATGTGGTTCTAAATTCATGTCTGGTTATCCTGAGTATTTTTGACAACAATCAAGCGAAATCTCAAAAATAGGTAATTAATAATGCTATAACTAAGCCATAATCGGAGCAATTTGAGCAACAATACGTTTGATTTCCAGAAACAATAAGCCCTGTTTGACTTCAGAACTAGAGAGAATCAATAATACTGCTTCTGGACCACAACCAACCATGATGCCGTAGCCTTTTTCTCCTTCCACAACAATGCGTTCAATAATGCCTCGTGATAGTTCATTACCGATACGCTCTCCTAAAGAAAGCATGGCTGCTGACATAGCAGCAGTGCGATCTTCATCCATTTCTGCCGGTAGTACTGACGCTAAAGCCAATCCATCAGGACTGACTAAGGCTGCACCCTGAATATTAGCTGTGCTGCTGACAAAGTTATGGAGAATATCTTGGAGCATTGAAGCATTAATCATTTGTCTGTGTTTTCTCAGTAATTGTGTGTAATGATATGTCCGCAATTTCAAGTAGTGATACTTGTGAGAGTATTTCTACTTATGATTTCCTATGGATTAACCAAAACAATTAGCAATAGCCTGTGGCAATTTCCTGCGCGTCTGTGCAGTACTACCCCAAACTAACCCAAGAGCAGAAACAAGCTATGTAATATAAGATGCAAGTACCTGAAGATGTAATTTAATTTTGTAAATTTATTTATAGAGTGTAAAATAAAACAGTTATTATTTCAAGCATTAGAATTTATTCGTAAGTTTTTCAATAGATATCTCCGAAAATGAATGTAGAGACGTAGCAATGCTACGTCACCGAACAAGGGTTTTGGTTAACGCATAGTTAATTTATGGAGATGTCTAATGTTTATTTTTTTATTCTGTAGAGATTTTTCAATCAATGCAATACATTGACGTATATATATATTAAATTAATAAGTAGTACATATGTAGAATTCCGACTTGAAACAAACTATCCCAGTACTGTGTTAGTTTAAATACCTACGGCATAGCTATTCAACAGGTATTTATTTTTTATCGTGAGATATATTTATAACAATTTTTTATGAGATATTTATCAAATCTGAGTGAGAAAATTATCATGATATAATTTTTACAAACATGGTATGAGTGTGGTCATAAGTAGTTAGTGGTGATTGACGATAAACTATGCAAGGGTAAGATATTTAAATTGATATTAGTAGTTTAAAATTAACCACATCAGACATTAGAATCACTACCGCAAAGTACTAATTCTGTGTACTTACCTAAATTAGGATTCTGCCACAATAGGAGCAATTTGAGCAACAATACGTTTGATTTCCAGAAACAATAAGCCTTGTTTTACCTCAGGACTGGAGAGAATCAATAATACTGCTTCTGGACCACAACCAACCATGATGCCGTAGCCTTTTTCTCCTTCCACAACAATACGGGTAATATTGCCCCTGGCTAGTTCATTACCGATACGTTCTCCTAAGGAAAGCATGGCTGCTGACATAGCAGCAGTGCGATCTTCATCCATTTCTATTGGTAATACTGAAGCTAAAGCCAATCCATCTGGACTGACTAGGGCTGCACCCTGAACATTAGCTGTGTTGCTGACAAAGTTATGGAGAATATCATGGAGCATTGAAGCATCAATCATGTCTGTTTTTTCAGTAATTTTATGTGATGATTTGTCTACAGTTTCAAGTAATGATGGTTGTGAGTGGATCTCTACTTCTGATTTTTTGCCAAGTTTCCCAGCCAGAAACTTGAAGATATTGCCCATAAACATATAGGCTCGTGAATCGTGTAAATCAAGTTTGTAGTCTATGGCTGCGTGCGATCGCTATAACCACAGAGCATAAGTTATCTATCTCTACAGAATACGACTAACATCGCAACTATAAAGACCTGGGTTAATTGTTATACCAATTATCGGCAATTATCAGCCTAGGTAATACAACTACATTATTTAGGAGGATCAATTGTAACTTGATTCAGTAAATTTGATGTCAATTATGTTTTTACACCCCGATATATCCAGATATATATCTTATACGGATTCTACATCAAAATGTCTTGAGATAAAATTTTAGACATTTCCTTGGGTCTCCCCAAATAGAGCTACGGGTTTCTTGAATGACCAAAAATATAGACTCTCATCAAGCCCCCGGATTTATCTGTGGAGAGAAAAAATCTTTTCTGAGTTTCATTAGCCCTTCGATACCCTACACCGAAGGCTACGCCTACATCGATGGGGTAATACTTTTGAGTGCGTGACTTCCGCGTTGGCGCAGCCGCCCTGTAAGGGCTAGCGGTTGACTCTATCTTCTGGTAGATCTTCAAACTTTGCTCCTTGTGCGATTAGTTCTTGTTTTATCTCTAGGGTAATACCTTGGTTATTGCTAAAAATAGTCTCTTCTACTTGAGCATGGGTAAGGATAGCTAAACGAAGGTCTACATTTCTGAGGATGGCAAAGCTGAGGTCTGTATTACTCAAATCAGTACTGTTGAGATTGGCAAGATTAAGATTGGCGAAACTGAGGAAAGCACCTTTAAGATTAGCATTGCTGAGGTCCGCTCCTTTGAGGAAAGCACCTCGCAAGTCCGCTCCTTTGAGGAAAGCACCCCGAAAGTCAGTACGGTTGAGGAAAGCATCACTGATGTTGGCGTAGTTGAGAAAGGCACCTCGTAGGTCAGCACCACATAGAAAAACATCGCTCAGATTCGCACCATTGAGGAAGCTACGACTGAGGAAGCTGGAATTGAGATTAGCACCTCTAAGGTCTGCTCCCCTCAGGTTTGCTCCCTTTAAGTCAGCTCCTTTAAAATTGGCTCCCCTCAGGTCTGTTTCTCTCAAATCGGCAAAGTTAAGAAAACTACCGCTGAGATCGGCTCCTCTTAGGTCAGCCCCTCTCAAATCGGCAAAGTTTAGTTGTGTAGCTTGGAGATTTACACCTCTCAAGTTATGCCCTCTCAAGCAAACATGATTCAGGCTGGGATTATCAAGGTATTCATTGACATAGAAAATATCAGTTATCTCTGGTGTAGAATACTGGTTTTCTACAATGCCTAATGTATTCACCTGTTGCTGGATGTCAGCTGGTGGGTAGATGCTCTGAAAACTTTTTGTTTTTGCTAAAGTCATAAATCGATTTGTCTATTTTGTGTGTGGGAATTCACAAGTCAGTACCAATTGATGTCACTACAGCACTTGGGCGATGTTCTTTGTTCCTTGTTCCTTGTTGATTCGGAACCGTTACACAAACTGAACCGCTACGGGATTGGCAAAAAGATTGATTTGTGGAAAGTTACTCCCTATTGTTGCTATTTGTCGAATTTGAAGGAGGCAGGAGTGGAAAGGCACCGGAAATTGGAAGAGAGAATAAGTAAGAGGATTCTAAGGGACTTCCAAATTTTTTTCGCCGATTATTGCCTCGGCTTGTAACGGATTAGGGGGAAGGGATGGAGGTCATTTCAGTTATCAGTTATCAGTTATCAGTTATCAGTTATCAGTTAGCCTCCTGCTCCCTCCGGGAGAGCTGCGCTAACGGAGGAGCTGCGCTAACAGTTATCAGTTACCCCATCGATGAATCGAAGGGCTAATGAGAACAAGGAAAACATTTTTGACTCTCCACGGATAAATCCGGGGGCTTGTATCCAGTTTATTTTTCGGTCAAGACATAAAAGCCTCCTGCCCCCAGCTCCCACTGCCTGACGAGGCAGAAGCCTCGGTCAAAATTTTCAAAATGATGTAAATTTAGTAGATGATAGTGAGTGCTCACTATTATCTACGTAAGTAATTGTACTAGTATCGATTAGAGTTTTGACCAAACTTAACAAAAAAAATATATTATTATTTTCTATCGGCGATAGAAAAATTGGTCAACATAAAATTCTCTCTCTAGTGATTAATAATTAACACATATCTTGCACCATCTCAATCAGGGTAAGGTGAGTACGAAGGAGAGTTACCATACCATAAGGGTTTCAAGTTTTGCTGCATCAGGGGTAATCTTGTGGTGCAAGATGTGAATTAAGGTCATTCTGGCTATGGGAAAAAATAATTAACCAAAATGCCGATCGCCTTGAGTTTGTGTTGTTATAGAAATTACCGATGGGGATAATCAGACAGATATGGCTTGGTGGGCTAATTGTGTGTTTGTTATTACTATTTTGTGGAGGGGCAAGGGCTGGGGAGTTAAGTGAACGGTTAGATAACTTTCCCCAATGGGAAAAAATCAGCTCGCTTCAGCCAGCTAAGGGAGATTTGGTATACCCAGATTGGATGTTGGGTGAGTGGCAAGTAACCAGCACATTGGTGGAGTTAGTTGCACCTTTAGCACCGGATATTGTGACCCCTGGTTTTACAAGTAATCGCCAATATTTACATGTACCTGTAAAGTTTCATGTCAAATTTATTCGCCAACAACCTATGTCTGAAGTACCCAATGTAGTTGCCGATAGGAGTTTTAATGGCTTGAGTTTGGCGAGGGCTTATTTAGGGAATGAGACTGTAATAGCTGTGAGGACAGATCCCAATTCACCCAACCGTCAGGTTACATTTTTACGGGGAGAGCGTCAGTTAGTATCCATTGTCACTGACCGTGGTGTGGAAATAACCCCAGATGGGAAATTTATTACCTCAGAAGCCTTTCAACAGCTATTTAGAGGGGGAACTCGCCCTTATTTTAATTCAGTAGAATCAACTACTGCTTACCGCAAATTATCTACCAGTAATCCAGCGATCGCAGCAGAGCAAGTGACTGCTGTTTATTTATCACCCCAAGATCCAGATTACTTTAGGGCTGGGGTTCATCCCGTTGCTCTTTATCGCTATCGCTTACAGTTTTTCCGTTCTGATTGAGGGTTAGGGCATTTTTCTGTTCCCTGTTTCCTCTGAAGAAACACTCATAAAGGAGAGATTGAGGGATTGATGGAATATTACTTATTACTTATTACTTATTACTTCCCCCTTGTGGGGCTGCTTTTAAGGAAAAGATGATATTCAGCGAGGAAGCACCCTGATGATGAATTTTTATTCGCCAACTAATATTAAGTAATCAGCAAACCCTTCAACTACACTATTTGCTTCTGCTGGTATCAGTTTACTTCCATATACGCCAATGACAATATTATGCAGGGTTTTGACAATCGCCACACCTCCCTGTGGATTTTTTCCATAAATACTCCGTTGATTGGATTTACGAGTAAAGTAATCAACTCCACCAACATGAATACCATGATGACGAATGTCTGATGGATCTTCAAAAGCTCTAACGAGGGACTGGATTTCTGGAAAATTTACATCAAACCCTGGTGAAGTTGCTTTGGAAGTACCATCATGTCCAAAAATCGCAGCTCGATCGATCCCAAATCCAACGAGATTTTTATCAATATATCCTTGCCAGGAAGTCATAATCCATTTCCTTCAAAACTAGCGACATAGTGGTAATCAGTTAAATGAAATACGCCTGATGGGAGTTAAAAATTCAATAGCTATATCAACGCTTTCATTCTCCACTCTAATCTTCATTCCTAACGATATTAACCAGCTCCTAATTCATATCAGCCGTAAATCCCTATGTATTTAACTCAATTGCACCCTAATTTAATTTGACTGTGTCTTGGTCATATCAAACCACTGAGTAGTAAAACTTAACAATTCATGAGTAGATACTATTTTCCACAGGTATCCGTGCTTTGGTAGACTTTAAAATTGACACCGCTGTGCAGATAAAGACGCAAAGCCAAGCAATTGAGAGGGCAGACTCCGTGGAAAATACAATTGGGTTAGAGATTATTGAAGTAGTTGAGCAAGCTGCAATTGCTTCTGCTCGTTGGATGGGTAAAGGTGAGAAAAATACAGCCGATCAAGTGGCTGTAGAAGCCATGCGGGAGCGGATGAATAAAATCTATATGCGTGGTCGTATTGTGATTGGAGAAGGGGAACGGGATGACGCTCCCATGCTCTACATTGGCGAAGAAGTTGGTATTTGTAGCCGTCCAGATGCAAAAGATTTCTGTAACCCAGAAGAGTTAATTCAAATTGATATCGCCGTTGACCCCTGTGAAGGTACTAACCTGGTAGCATATGGTCAACCCGGTTCGATGGCTGTATTGGCAATTTCCGAAAAAGGCGGTTTGTTTGAGGCTCCCGACTTCTATATGAAGAAGTTGGCTGCTCCCCCAGCAGCTAAGGGTAAAGTGGATATTAATAAGTCTGCCACAGAAAACCTGAAGATTTTGGCAGAATGCTTAGACCGCTCCATTGAAGAGTTGGTGGTGGTAGTAATGAAACGCGATCGCCACAATGATTTAATTAAGGAAATTCGCCAAGCTGGTGCTAGGGTTCAACTTATTTCCGATGGTGATGTGGGGGCAGCTTTATCCTGCGGCTTCGCTGGTACTAATATCCACTGTTTGATGGGCATTGGTGCGGCTCCTGAAGGGGTAATCTCTGCGGCGGCAATGCGAGCCTTAGGTGGACATTTCCAAGGTCAATTAATTTATGATCCAGCAATTGTCAAAACTGGTTTGATTGGGGAAAGCAAACAAGCTAACCTGGATCGCTTGAAGTCTATGGGCATCAAAGACCCAGATAAAGTTTACAATGCAGAAGAGTTAGCATCTGGAGAAACCGTATTGTTTGCTGGCTGTGGTATTACTTCCGGAAACTTGATGCAAGGGGTGCGTTTCTTCCACGGAGGAGCGAGAACCCAAAGTTTGGTAATTTCCAACCAGTCAAATACTGCTCGGTTTGTGGATACCATACATATGTTCGAGGAACCACAGCATTTACAACTCCACTAATTATCAGCCAATTAGTTATTAGTCATTAAGTCCCGATAATTACTAATTCATAATTCAGAATTATTTGGGTACAAGCCCCCGCTAAATTTTCACTTTTGCGCGGTTTTCCATTAGTGGCGGGTTCAAACCCCCACTAATTACTTTGACTAATGGCTATTTGTAGAGGGGAGAAGAAAAGTAGCAAGCAGCGTACTCCCCATATCCGTAAAATAAACTAAGATCGAAAATCCAGAATTGTTTGATAAATATGCATATAGCAGTGGTGGGGTTAAGTCATAAAACCGCCTCAGTAGAAGTCCGCGAAAAACTGAGTATCCCAGAACCCCAGTTAGAAAACGCGATCGCTCAACTCTCCAACTATCCCCACATTAAAGAAGCGGCTATTCTCAGTACTTGTAACCGTTTAGAAATTTATATTGTTACGGAAAGCACCGAACAGGGGATTTGGGAAGTAATCCAGTTTTTGGTAGAACACAGTAAATTAGGTTCGCCAATTTTGCGCCCTCATTTGTTTATTTTGCTACACCATGATGCAATTATGCATTTGATGCGGGTCGCTGCTGGTTTAGACAGTTTGGTGTTGGGAGAAGGACAAATTCTGGCTCAGGTGAAAACTACTCACAAACTGGGACAGCAATACAATGGGATTAAAACTATTCTGAATCGATTATTTAAACAAGCTATTACTGCCGGTAAGCGGGTACGTACTGAAACTAGCATTGGTACTGGCGCAGTGTCCATTAGCTCTGCTGCGGTGGAATTGGCACACATGAAAGTGGAAAATATTGCTGCTTGTCATGTGGCAATTCTCGGTGCTGGTAAAATGTCGCGGTTATTGGTGCAACACCTGTTAGCTAAAGGTGCAGGTAGAATTAGTATTTTAAATCGCTCTGTCAGAAGGGCAGAAGACTTGGCAAAAAGGTTTGCAGAATATCCCATTCAAGTCCATCCCCTCTCGGAAATGCTATCTGTAATTCCCGAAAGTGATGTGGTGTTTACTAGCACATCTGCCACAGAGCCAATTCTGGATCGCAGCAAACTAGAACCGATTGTTTGTACCACTAGGGGTTTAATGTTATTTGATATTTCCGTACCCCGTAACGTCCATACAGATGTGAATGAATTATCATATATCAAGGCATTTAATGTGGACGATTTAAAAGCGGTGGTGGCACAAAACCAAGAAAGTCGGCGTAAAATGGCTCAGGAAGCCGAAGGGTTATTGGAAGAGGAAGTAGAAGCATTTGACATGTGGTGGCGATCGCTAGAAACTGTTTCTACCATTAGTTGTCTGCGGCATAAAATTGAAACTATCCGAGAACAAGAGTTAGAGAAGGCTTTATCCCGTTTGGGTGCGGAATTTGGCGATAAACAGCAAGAGGTAATTGAAGCCTTAACCAAGGGGATTGTTAACAAAATTTTACATGACCCAATGGTGCAGTTGCGAGGACAACAAGATTTGGAAGCCAGACGTAGTTGTATGGAAGCTCTGCAAATGTTGTTTAACTTAGATGTAGAAACGGTGTAGTTAGAAGAGTTGGTGGTTGTTGGTTGTTGGTTGTTGGTTGTTGGTTGGTGGTTGGTGGTTGTTAGTTGTTAGTTGTTGGTTGTTAGTTGATGGTTGACAGCTGACAGTCTTTAATTCATCACTCCTTCACTCCTTCACTCCTACCCTACTCTACCCTGCGGGAAGCCACTGCGTGTCTACGAGAAGCCACTTCGTGTCTACGGGAAGCCACTTCGTGTCTACACTCCCTCACTCCTTCCCTCCTTCCCTCCATCAACTAACAACTAACAACACTCCTTAATGTGTAAAACATGAAACGGTGGTTTTGGAACCGAATTTTAAGAACATTCGCACTACTGTTGGGTTGTTGGCTATTATTTGATCTAGCCTCCCGTCTGACAGGAGAAATTTTCTGGTTTGCGGAAGTTGGGTATTTATCAGAATTTTTATGGCGTTTAGTGACACAATTTGGGTTGTGGGCGATCGCTTTTTTTACCTCAATTGGCTTTTTGTTTGCTAATTTAGCCATTGCTCATCGTTTCCAATACCCCCATCAGCCACAGGGAATATGGCATGAGAAAGAAAGAAAGAGTAGGAATTCTCGACGCATTCCCCATTCTCCCAATTTTCTAATTAGGGATGCTTCCAGGGGTGTTACTGCAACTCATCCCCATCCCCCCAGTACTCACACCACCATTGATTTACCTTTGTTGTTACCAGTTGTCATCGTTTTAAGCCTGATGGTAGCAGGGGTGGTAGTGTATAACAGCTTTCAAGCAATTAGTTTTTGGTATCCGAGCTTACAATTACCCAATACTTCCTGGGAATTATCATCATTGTTACAGTCATTTTGGCAGTTGTGGCAAGAGCAGCCTGTAACCATTCCCTTGGTAAAGTTAGGCGTACTGCTGGGATTGACTAGTGCAATTATTATTAATTATCAATTTTGTTTAAGAGCGATTGCTGTATTCGTTAGTTTGTTATTTGCGTTTCTGCTTTCAGCTAGGTGGGATCGGATTTTACAATACTTTTACAGTACTAGTTTCAATCGCCCCGAACCATTATTTAACCAAGATATTAGTATTTATGTCTTTTCCCTACCAGTTTGGGAAATCTTAGCATCTTGGTTTTTGGGTTTGTTTTTTTTGGGAATCACAGCAGTAGCCATCATTTATTTACGATCTGCTAATAGTTTCAGTGAAGGTAGATTTCCCGGCTTTTCTGTACCCCAAAGACTACACCTCAACGCCTTGGCTAGCTTACTAATGCTAGCGGTAGGGATGCTTTATTGGTTACTGCGTTACGAGCTTTTATATTCTACTAAGGGAGTTAACTACGGTGCTAGTTATATAGCGGTGAAGGTGCAGCTACCCATTTATACAGGGTTAAGTTTACTAGCATTAGCGATCGCAGTTTACTTGTTACTGCGAATGATATCCTTATCACGGATTACCAAAGCCAAATTTAAACCCATTCCGATCCCCCGTCAACTAGTTTATCTACTCGTCATTTATGTATTAGTAGCAGCAGTTTCTGGGGAAATATTACCTACCATTGTTCACCGTTTGGTAGTTCAACCCAATGAATTATTAAGGGAACGCCCTTTCATTCAGCGTACCATTGCCCTGACGCGAGAGGCATTTAACTTAGAGAAAATTGAAGCGAAAACCTTTAATCCCCAAGGAAAGTTAACAGCGAATGACCTAGAGAAAAATGACCTGACAATTCGCAACATTCGTCTGTGGGATACCCGTCCCCTCCTAGAAACCAACCGCCAGCTACAACAAATTCGACCTTACTACAAGTTTCCTGACGCTGACATCGACCGCTATACTCTCAAAAGTACCCTTACCAATCCTAGAGCAGAAAAGCAACAAACCATCGTCGCTGCTAGGGAATTAGACTATGGAGACGTTCCCGAACAAGCCCAGACATGGATTAACAAACATTTAATTTATACCCACGGTTATGGGTTTACCCTGAGTCCAGTGAATACTGTAGCTCCTGGGGGATTGCCATATTATTATGTCAAAGATATTGGTTCCGACATTACAGGTCAATCCGGTTCATTGCAGATATCCGACCCGGCAATTCGAGCTAGTATTCCCATCGGTCAACCGCGTATTTACTACGGGGAAATTAGTAATACCTACGTAATGACGGGAACTAGAACCAAAGAATTGGACTATCCCAGCGGTGCGGAGAACGTTTATAATATCTACGATGGGCAGGGTGGGATTGCCATTGGTAGCTTTTGGCGACGGTTGCTATTTGCCGAATATCTCAAAGATTGGCAAATGCTGCTAACACGTAACTTTACCCCCCAAACCAAACTTTTATTTCGGCGTAATATTCGGGAACGGGTACAAGCGATCGCTCCCTTTTTACGATACGATAAAGACCCCTATCTAGTAGTCGCCCAGGGGGATGGAGTTAATACCAAAGGAGATTCTACCTACTTATATTGGATTTTAGATGCCTATACAACTAGCGATCGCTATCCCTATTCTGACCCTGGTAAAAATAAATTTAATTATATTCGTAACTCAGTCAAAGTAGTAATTGATGCCTACAACGGCACAGTAAAATTCTACGTAGCTGACCCTTGGGATCCGATTATTAATACCTTTGAAAAAATATTCCCCAAACTCTTCCAACCCCTAGAAGCCTTACCAATTAGCTTGGGTACCCACATCCGCTACCCAGTGGATTTATTCAGCATCCAATCAGAAAGATTGCTGACTTATCACATGACAGATTCCCAGGTATTCTATAATCGAGAGGACTTGTGGAAAATACCTACAGAAATTTATGGAGGCAAAAGTCGTCCGGTAGAACCATACTACCTAATTATGAAATTGCCTACCGCTCAATCGGAAGAGTTTGTATTGCTGCTTCCCTTTACCCCTGTGCAAAGGGTAAACTTAATTGCTTGGTTAGCAGCACGTTCCGATGGTAGGGAATACGGAAAATTATTGCTGTACGAATTTCCTAAACAAGAACTGGTGTATGGTATTCAACAAATAGAAGCTTTGATTAACCAAGATCCCGACATTTCTCAGAGGATTAGTCTGTGGAATCGGGAAGGCTCGCGGGTAATTCAAGGAAATTTGTTAGTAATTCCCATTGAACAATCCCTGCTTTATGTGGAACCTTTATATCTGGAAGCAGAGCAAAATAGTTTACCAACCTTAGCGAGAGTAATTGTGGCTTATGATAACCGCATTATTATGGGAGATTCCCTAAATCAAGCCCTAGAAGCTATTTTTAAACCAGAGACACCTTCCCAACCTGCGATTATTAGTCCGGTACAGTAAAGACAAGTAATAAGTAATAAGTAATAAGTAATATAGCGTTTCTGAGCCTAGTGAGGTACGGATTAACCTCACCCCGATAAAGCTATGCTTTATCTCCCCTCTCCTTATTAAGGAGAGGGGTGCATAACGACTTAACTATTCGTATTTTCCTCAAGCCAAGCAACTAAATCAGATATAGCAGAAAAATCTAGTAATGCTTCTGCTAAAGCATCTAGTTTTTCAATCGGTAACAATTTAATCCTATCGACTAATAAAGAATTGATTTCTCCAAAACGCCGATTAAGTTGACGTAATATTGTACGTTCCTCACCCTTTTGTAAAATATCCTGATAAATAACCGATTCCTGCATAATATCCTCCCTTAATAACTGACGTTGATGTGTCAAAATTAGCGATACCCAGATCCCCGACTTCTCAGAAGAAGTCGGGGATCTTGTTTGTTTCAATGAATATCCAAAACTCCCTTATCCCCATCTAAAGTTACTTCCACACCCACAGGTAAAGCTGCATTGGGAGCTTCATGACCAAAGGGTAAATTAGAGACAATGGGAATACCCAAATCTCCCAAGCGATCGCGCAATACTTCTTCTACACTAAAACTAGGCACATTCGCTGGCGGTTCGCAGCCAGTAAAACTACCTAAAGCAATACCCCCCACTTGGGACAAGGCACCATTCATACGCCACTGGGTAAGCATTCTATCAATACGGTAGGGAGCCTCCATCACATCTTCAAAGGCGAGAATTACCCCTTCTAAACTTGGTTGGTGAGATGTACCCAAAAGGTGGGTGGCAACGGTGAGGTTTCCAGGGAGCAATATCCCCGTTGCTACACCCCCTCCCCAACCAGAACCTTCCAAGGGTGGAATTTGCTTACCTTCCACATAGTCAAATAACCTTTGTTTTGACCATTCCGGCTCATTACTAATGGTAGTTAATACAGGAGCATGAACACCGACAACACCAGTACGAGCTAAACTCCACAACAACGCAGTAATATCAGAAAAACCAATTAGCCATTTGGGATGGGAAATATTTCCTCCCCAATCCCATGCTTCTAAGAGCCGCGTACTACCAAAACCACCCCTGGCACAGAGAATACCCCGACATTCAGGATCTTTCCATGCATCTGCTAGGTGTTGGCGACGAGCTTCATCTTTGCCAGCCAAATATCCCCATTTGTCATCTATCTCTGGGATGATTTCTACTTGATAACCTTGCGATCGCCAAACTTCCACACCCCGTTCAAAGGCTGTCATTTCTCGCAAACAGCCACTAGGAGCAATAACTCGCAGTAAGTCCCCCGGCTTTAGGGGTGGGGGAATAATCTTGTCACTCATGATTCCTCACTCCTCATTCATAATTCCTTTAGGGCGCAAGCATTGCGCCCCTACTAACTCCTCACTCCTCACTCCTCATTCCGAACTCCGAACTCCGAACTCCGAACTCTAAAATCTCGCCAAACCATTTTTCAAAGCGATCGCCCAATGCTTCCAGGGAAAATTCCGTTTCTGCTTGTTGGCGACATTGATGGCGGCTAATTTCATCTAAACGGGATACAGCCTCTACCAAACCGGGAATACTATCCGGCACTACCAAGAACCCCGTTTCCCCATCTCGGACAATTTCTGCTGGTCCTCCCCGACGATAGGAAATTACTGGTACGCCACAGGCTAAAGCTTCTATGGCAACATTACCAAAAGCCTCTACCCAACGGTGAGTCATTAATAATGCCCGACATTCCCTGACAATTTTCTGCATTTCTGTAGTTGACAAAAATCCCATATACTCCATTGGTGCATGGGAATATTCTCGGCAAATTCTTTGCCAGTAAGATTCATCCTGGAGTTTGCCCATGATTTTTAAAGGGATGTTTGTCTTTTGGGATAACGCTACCGCATCCTCCAAACCCTTCTCTGGGGAAATGCGACCTATCCAAGCAAATTGCTGTTTTGGTTGGGGACAAAAATCATATAAGTCTAAATCAATACCACTACTCAAATAGTATATGGGCGGGGTTAACCCAGGAAAAGTAGCTGCTTGGGAATGAGTATAAAAACCAACAGTTCTGGGAAAGTGTTTTGCCACTGGGAGGAGAATTTGGTCGAGGGCATCGGACAGGGAACCCATACTGATAAAGTGGGCAATAGGAACACTGAAAAAGGGTGTTAGGTATAAAGGCAACCAATCGTAAGCAAAATTAACAATTAGGTCATACTCATTTTGTACTTGACGTGCATATTCCCACATATTTGCCAGGAGGGAATTTTCTGGCATCATAATTGGGGTATCACGTTCCTGAGTTTGGGCAAAAGTTTGTGAATTACCAGGAATTTGTACTATGGGGATATGTTCCCAGGTAGAGCCAGCTGGTGCAACCACCTGTAACTGATGACCCCGATTTAACATATGTTGGGCAATGTTATACAGAGTCAGTTCCACACCACCACCTAGTCCTGTACCCAAAGGTCCTACAGGGGTAGATACAAATAATAATTTCCAAGGTTTACTAGAAGCAATCATGTAATTTTATGTCGGCAATATGTAGATTTTGCGGCCCTGTGAAGTAGTGAACTGATAACTCAGTACCAATGGATGGGGAGCATCCCCATTTTTCAAAAATATTACGTAGTGGGAGCATCTTGCTCCCTGGATATCTGATGCGGGCAAGATGCCCGCACTACAATCTTTAATATTTGGGATGCTCCCAATGGATAGTACTACAGTGGTTGTGCGATCGCTAGCCTTGATTTATTTTGTATTAAGAAACATCTGTATACTGCTCGAATCTGTGACAATAAACTTTTGAATTTGACTTTTGACTTTTGACTTGAAATTACCCCAATAGACGTAGGTTGGGTTGAGGAACGTAGACGCGCAGCGGCTTCTCGTGCCTCGCTCCGCGAGGAGCTGCGCTAACGCCGTCAGGCGTTCCCGAAGGGTAGAGTAACCCAACATTTTCCTTACACCCAGTTGGGTTTCACTCCGTTCTACCCAACCTACGAATGAGTTTGAAAACACCCCCTAGTTGGCGTAGCCTGCGCTTGCGCTTAAAACACGTAGGGTGTGTTACCACGAAGTGTAACGCACCATCCGGTAATATGACTCGGTGCTCCACCCGGCAATTTTGGCTTGCTGGAGTAGTAGGATATCTATGTTACGTAGAGAACACACAAGCATCAACTGAAAGTAATGCCGTCTGACACTGCTCCTTTTTATGCTGGTTCAACCATCTCTGATGCTAGATATTTTATTGGTTATCAAGAACAACTTGATACTATTACTGCTCGTACTGTTGCTGCTCAACCCACCAGCATCAATGTAGTAGGAGACAAACGCACTGGTAAATCATCTCTGCTATCTCACTTTTGTCAAACCTACGAACAAAAAATCGAAAGTAGAGGCAAAGATCCCCGTAACTATTTAGCTGTATATCTTTCTCTGGAACAGGGAAGTTGTCAACACAAGTCTCGTTTTTATCGAGTTGTAGCAGAAGAATTGTGTAAAAATCTTAAACAAAGATATTCCTGGTTTGGTCAACCTAAAAGATTAATTCAAGCCTTAGAAGCTAATCACTTTGACACAGAAAGTTTTTCTCAAACCATAGTGCAATTTCGAGATGTTGGTATTTTACCAATTCTCTGTTTGGATAAGATTGAAGCTTTGTTTCAACATCCAGAAGAATTTAATAATGGTTTTTATGATAATTTGCGGTCTTTAATGGATAGGAATGCATTAATGTTAGTTATTGCTTCTGGGAAAAACCTGAAGGTTTACAGCCGCCAAAAAAAATTAACTTCTAGTTTTTTTAATGTCGGTCAAGTAATGATGTTGCAAGGTTTTACAGACAATGAAGCACGGGATTTAGTACGTTTACCCCAAACCAATATTCCAGGTAGTCAAGCTGTTTTAAATGATAACGAACAGCAAATAGCTTTAGATTGGGGTGGAAAAAATCCTTATCTGTTGCAACTTGCAGGATTGTATCTTTGGGAAGCAAAACAATCTAATAATGATATAAATTGGGCAAAAAAAAGTTTTGAACGTCAAGCTAGAGGGATATCAGCGAATCATAGTATCTGGCGTAAAGGTTTACTATTTTTGCAATGGGTATTTTGGCGTTTACCTGTAAAATTAGGTCAAGCTGTTAAATTTATTGGTACTAAACTAGATGAGTTCTCAGCTTGGTTAATAGGAGTATTTATAGTCGGGGCCTGCATTTTAGCTGCTTTAAAAATATTACCTTGGTCAGATGTAATAGAAGCAGTCAAAAAAACTTTGGGTATAGGAGAATAACTAATGTCTGGCTTGGGGAATTATATCAATGAATGCGCTCGTCTTCTCTACTGGATATATTTTAAACCCTATACTTTAAAGCAATGGTTGCAAGACATTCATCCTGACTTAAAACCTGATGATAATCCTTATCTTAAACTGAAACAATTTCCTAATAATCAGCCTTTGCGTCGCTACGTAGGACAAGTTTTTTGGCTAACAATAATTACCCCTCAGTTAGCTATTTTGATGGTAGGTTTGATTTATACAGTTATAAGTCAAACATCTTTTAACTGGTTGCCTAGTGAATCATATTATTCTGGTTGGATGTTTGCTCAAATTTTCTCTAGATATAGATATGGTTTTGCCGGAAAAAATTTGTGGCTTATTGCAGTTACTAATTTGTTACTGACTGCTGCGCTTTTAGAGTTTGGCGCAGCACTTGGTGTAGTACTTAACGTATTACTAAATGTAGCACTTGGTGCAGTATTCGGTGTAGTACTTAGTGCAGTACTTAGTGTAGTGTTTGGTGCAGTACTTGGTATAGCATTTAGTGTATTATATGGCGTAATATTTAGTTCTAGTGTAGCAGCATATGATGTGGTATCTGGTGTAGTACTTGTTGTATTGCTCTGCGTATTTTGTAGTGTAGTACTTGGCATGGCACCTAATATAGTACTTAATGCAACACTTGGTGTAGTATTTGGTGCAGTATTTAGTGTAATGTTCGGTGTAGCATTGGATATAGCAATTGCTGCAGCATTTGTATTAGGAGCGTCGCGAGCTTATGTTTGGTTACCAGAATTCTTTTGGATAGGATTGTTGTTTTTATTTACACGTCAGGGCAGATTTTCATCAAGATTGCGTTACTTACCTCCCTATTTCGACCAAGTAATTCATTTACCTCTACCTTTGATGGATACTATGCTAGTCAAGGCATACCGCGAAAACCCCACCACAGCCCGTGAAACTATCGATTATCTAACTACCTCCACCAATCAACAGCGAGTTGCTGCAAGAGCCATAGTTAATATCGTCTTAGATACCCTGGAACGTTGTCGCACTTTCCGTGACATTATTACCATTACCGAGGAACTAGCTTGGATTCCTACTCCTTCCCCTCCCCAAATTGGTACAGTATTACCCCAGTTTCTCGATATTAGCCGCAGCATCCAATCCGCAGATATGGCAACCTCTGTTTATCGCAAGGCGGAAATACTGAAAAATCTGATTAACTCTTTGAATCAGATGCTAAAGAGTTTTGCTTTTATTGAAAATCCCCGCGTTGCCACTGCTTCTAGTACTATCGCCCAAAGATGGTTAAATATCCTCGAAACTGCACGACGCAACTTACAAGAACAAACCCGTTATGCCCAAGAAATCCCCCAAGTTTACATTGCTGGGGCAGCTTTAGACCCCGAAACTGCCCAAAATCGTTTCAAAGGCCGTCAAGATTTATTTCGGGAAATTGAAAACATTGCTTTAATGTCCCCCCCACCTACTCTATTACTATATGGAGGCAGACACACGGGTAAAACTTCCACTCTACAATATCTACCCCAAAAAGTAGGCGGAGATTTAATTCCTTTACGAGTAGATTTTCAAGGAATTGCTGATGCAATCACTCTGCCGGGAGTTGCTAAATCTTTAGTTAAGCAAATAATAGACTCGGCTAGAACTTCCCGTAATCTTACCTTACCCCACCCCAATCAAGAAGAACTAAAAACCGAACCCTTTCCTACTTTGCAAGACTGGTTTACCACCATCGAACGTACTGCCCCAGGAAAAAGATTTTTACTTTGTCTGGATGAATTTGAACGTCTTGAGGAAGTAATTGACGCTACCAAATCCCGCGCACCCCTTAACTTTTTGCGCCACGTTATCCAACATCGTTCTGCTTGGACGCTGCTTTTTAGCGGTTCTCATACTCTAGATGAAATGGAAACCTATTGGAGCGATTATCTGATTAGTACCCGTTACGTTCGTTTAACTTATTTAGAAAAGCCGGAAGCCGAAGAATTAATTATCCATCCCGTACCCGACTTTCCCGATATTTATCTTCCAGAAACCGTAGAACGAATTATTTATTGGACGCGCTGTCAACCGTATCTCGTACAGTTGCTCTGTTCTGAATTAGTAGATTATCTCAACCGAGAGCATCCTCAAAACGCTCTGAATATTAAGGCTAATCCCCAAGATGTGGATGGCATTATTCCCAAAGCTTTGATAAGTGGTAGTCTTTATTTTGATGATTTATGGAATAACACTCTCAACCAGCAGCAACGAGAGTGTATTAGAAATTTAATTAAAAAAGCTACCCCCACAGAAGAAAATCCTAAAGTTTGGAATAAACTAATTCAAAAAGAAATTTTTGAACATGACAACTCAGATCGAGTTCGTTTCCAAGTACCTTTAATTGAAAGAAGCATTATCCAGAAAATCGAAGAAGAACTGTAAGTGGCGTTTTGGTAGCAATTGAACAGAAAGTTACGCCCTTGGCTGAAGACTACACTTAAAAATACTTGGGAGCATGGTAGCCCACATTTACTAGCATTTGTTGGGTTTCACTATCGTTCAACCCAACCTACGAAAATCCTTAACCGAGCAGTATTGACACCCCTCGCTGTTTATTTGCCCGGATTGTGTTGTAGCTGTTCTTATCCCGTTCGACAAGTGCTAGATGATGCATAAAGCATAAATTATGTTGTTATACCAATTCTGTATGAGGCTGCGCTATATTTCCCTCACTCTATAAGAGTGGGGCTATACAAACAAAGCCTGCCGGGAGCAGGCTAAATTTGGCGCATCTTTATAAAGAAATGGTATTACCATTCTTCTACCGGACATCCCAGTAGTACAGCTAAATTCTGACAATGTTGCACCACCTGAGGCTGTAAACTGTCCACAGTAACTGGATTAGCTGGTAACTGTACTGCAAACGAACGTCCGGGGTGTATTTCATCCCACATTGAACGCATCTGCGCTCCCCGTCCCTTACCCGGTGCATGGATACCAAAGCCAGAAATGATACTGCACCACACAGGCTGGAAGTGGCGTATCAGTACAGCTTCTCCCCAAGCAACTAAATCAACCGCCATCGCCACGACTGTAAAATCAAAATCCGCAATATCAAGATTGTTTACTTGGCGAATGGAACTTCTATGCTCCCTTAAACGCCCTATCAACCCTCCTGTCACACTTCCCTTCCCAGTACGCTTACCTGGATTCTCCGCCTTCCCAATGTAAATCGGCATACAGCAAGAATTTTGGTTAGCAACCCGAATACCTGAATACAAGGGAAATTCTCCCCTGTAATAAAGTAAATAGATGCCCACATAGCCGGCTAACTCTTCTTTAAGTTGGTCAAGTTCTGTGAAAGGATAGCATTGCTGTCTAGATTGAAACTCGATCAATTGCTCGCGCAAGGTGGTAGGTGCCTGAAAAACCTCTAGGGGCATAGTAATTACAACTAGACAGCACTTATAATTTTGAGCCAAGAGCCGATTTGTTGTAAAGCTCGTCACCGTCCCTATCCTCGTGACAAACCTCACTTAAATGCTCGCGGATACTGGAAGCAATAATATAAGCAAGATTGACAGGTACAGCATTGCCAATTTGACGCATCGATTCACCCCAAGTACAGGGAAAATAATAATCATCGGGGAAAGTCTGCAACCTCGCCGCCTCCCGTACTGTAAAATAACGCACTGCTCCAGATGGTAAAGCAAGCATATTCTCTCCACCAGGAACACCATGCACACCAGCTTTCAATGTTTTTGCCGGTTCATCCAAGGGACTACCAGTGTGTCCTGGATAACTTCTCGCCCCGGTCATATAAACATGGTTGGGTATGGATGCAGCTAGATCAACATTTTCAGGTGATGGTAAATCAGAAATAGCGTCCCGGACAGTACGCCAGGGAGCAGTTATGTTTCCTAACAAATTTGCTCCAAATCGTTCTAGACGCGATCGCAATTTTACTGGCATTTCTGGACGGTTATTACTAGAAATACCATGCTTTTCCCAATATTCACCCGTTACCCACTTGTGCCAAATTAGTGCTTCTTCGGTATGGGTTGGTTCGGGAAATAACCAATTAGGGTTTACATCAGAGCGGAAACCCACAATAAAAACTCGCTCCCGTTTTTGCGGTACGCCATAATTTGCTGCATTGAGCAACCTAAAATTAACATGATAACTAAGATAATCACTACTACCAGCGTTATGATGGTTTTCCAGCCTCCCTAAATGGTCAACCCAGGACTCATTAGGTTTAGGCTGTAAATCTGGATGGGCAAGCTGTAAAGTAATATACTCAAAATAATTGATAAAATTCTTACGCAATAAACCCCGTACATTCTCAATCAGGAAAGCTCGAGGACGTAGTTCGCGCACCGCTTGAAAAAATAGGGGGAACATATCCCGCTCGTCAAGATGGGCACCGTGCCTACCACCAATGGAAAATGGTTGACAGGGAGGACCACCAGCCAGTAAATCTACTTCCCCATCAATCATAAAGTAATCAAAATCCGCCACGTCCATTTGATGGACGCACCAGTCATTAACAACTGAAACCCCTCGCTGTTGATTTTCCCGAATGGTGTTGCAGCTGTGCTTATCCCTTTCTACAAGCGCTAGATGATCAAAGCCAGCCATAGCAGTTCCTATAGCCAAACCACCAGCACCCGTAAATAACTCTACTGATTTCACGTTTTTTGACCAAAAAATAGACTGGATACAAGCTGTGTAGATTCATCCGTGGAGAGTCACGACTCGCGCGTTCCCTTGCGACTTCCGTCGTCGCGGGGTCGCTCGTCAAAAATAAATCTATCGTTTCATTAGCCCTTCAATTCATCGATGGGGTAATAATTCTAAATTCTTCATTCTAAATTCTAAATTCCCCTTGACTTACAAACAGATGTTTCGCTGATACATATACGAAAATACAACTACATACCATATCAGTTAAAATTATTAATATTTTTCCCCCTCGCGCCTACTTACAATAAGACCATGCATAATCTAGTTGCCCAAAAATCTTTCGGTCAAGACGCTTTTGATGTCATAGTTGTTGGCGCGGGTCATTCTGGTTGCGAAGCAGCTCTGGCAAGCGCTCGTCTTGGTTGTCGCACTTTACTATTAACCCTCAACTTAGACAAAATTGCTTGGCAACCTTGTAACCCCGCAGTGGGAGGACCGGCAAAATCCCAATTAACCCATGAAGTAGATGCCTTGGGTGGGGAAATTGGTAAAATGGCAGACCGCACATACCTGCAAAAACGGATTCTCAACTCTTCACGGGGTCCGGCGGTGTGGGCATTACGCGCCCAAACTGATAAGCGGGAATATGCGGCGGTAATGAAGTCCATTGTGGAAAACCAAGAAAATCTCAGTGTCCGGGAAGGGATGGTGACGGATTTGATTCTTGGTGACAATGACGAGGTGGTTGGTGTAGAAACCTACTTCGGCGTATCTTTCCAATGCCAAGCGGTAATTCTCACCACAGGTACCTTCCTGGGAGGGAAAATTTGGGTTGGTAATAAATCCATGACTGCGGGACGAGCGGGAGAATTTGCAGCCATTGGATTAACGGAAACCCTCAACCGCCTAGGCTTTGAAACCGGACGACTCAAAACCGGAACCCCCGCCCGGGTAGATAAAAGGTCTGCGGATTACAGCAAAATGACACTCCAGCCAGGGGATGAGGATGTACGCTGGTTTAGCTTCGATCCAGAGGTTTGGGTAGAACGGGAACAAATGCCTTGTCATATGACTAGGACAACCCCCGAAACCCATCGCCTAATTCGAGAAAATTTACACCTTTCCCCCGTATATGGCGGTTGGGTAGAGGCAAAAGGTCCCCGTTATTGCCCCAGCATTGAAGATAAAATTGTCCGCTTTGCTGATAAAGATAGTCATCAAATCTTCATAGAACCAGAAGGTAGGGATATTCCCGAATTGTATATCCAAGGGTTTTCCACAGGTCTACCGGAAAATTTGCAGTTGGAAATGTTACGTACTCTCCCTGGGCTAGAAAACTGTGTCATGCTACGTCCAGCTTACGCCGTTGAGTATGATTATCTACCTGCAACCCAGTGTTATCCCACAATGATGACCAAGAAAATTTCTGGTTTATTTTGTGCAGGGCAAATCAATGGTACCACTGGTTATGAAGAGGCAGCAGCCCAAGGCATTGTGGCGGGGATCAACGCTGCACGGTTAGTTAAGGGTGAGGAGATGATAGTTTTTCCCCGTGAAGAAAGTTACATTGGTACCCTAATTGACGACCTGTGTACCAAAGACTTACGGGAACCTTACCGAATGCTGACCAGTCGTTCCGAGTATCGATTGCTACTGCGTTCCGACAACGCCGATCGCCGGTTGACCCCCTTAGGTAGGGAAATAGGGCTAATTAGCGATCGCCGCTGGCAATTATTCACAGAAAAGCAGGCAAATATCGCAGCAGAAAAAGAGCGTTTGCAGGCCAGTCGAGTTAAGGAACATGAAGAAATTGGTAGAGCGATCGCTCAAGCAACTAAACAAGCCATCAAAGGTTCCATTACCCTAGCAGACTTATTACGTCGTCCGGGATTCCACTATATTAATTTAGAAGAATATGGATTGGGTAAAACCCACCTTGCCCGTGCCGAAAAAGAAGGGGTAGAAATAGAAATTAAATATTCTGGCTATCTTGCCAGACAGAAAAATCAAATCGACCAAATTGCCCGTCAAGCACACCGCCAGTTGCCCCCAGATTTGGACTATGCTCAAATTGATACCCTATCCAAAGAAGCACGGGAAAAACTCAATCGCGTCAAACCCCTTACCATTGGTCAAGCAGCCCGTATTGGTGGAGTCAACCCCGCCGATATTAACGCTTTATTAATATATCTAGAATTGGGTAAAAACAAGCACCAGAAAGAGTTCTCGGCATTTGCTTAACCCAAACTTTATGAAGCGCGAGTATAGTAGTAAAGAAACACTGAAGGAAATTGGTATGATAGATGACATAAAACATAATATTGCCATCATCAGTAATTTCCGAATCAAAATCTAAATTTAATACCTCTTGTCATCAACTCATCTAGTTGGGACAGAACCTTTTAGCAGTTATTTATACTTAGTGAAATCCTAAGATATTTACTGCCTCACTCCCCAAATTCAGTAGTTGTACCCCTGCGGGAAAGCCAGCTAAATGGGGAAAATATCAAAACCACACTACCTCAACACGACCACTGTTTACTGACAACTGACAACTGAAATGACTCCCAGGCAATAGGGGCTAAATTATTTACCTTCCCCAAAGCCAACAAAAGAAAACCGCTATGTCACAAAAAGCCAGCACGCATCTAATTGTTCCCGAACCATCAGAAGAGCTGATTTCCAGCGAACCTTGGTCAATAGAGACCTATGCTGACGGCTTGATGGATGACCTGTTCGCTGATATCGACCATATTCTAGATGGTAGTGACAACCTATCTTCCCATACTGTTGCACCCAAGTATATACCAATGCAAACAGTCCAGGTGTCACCAATTGTCTTGCCCAACACCAATAGCTCCATAGTCCAGGGAGATCCTAACTCTGGGAACAGCCAGTTAAGTCAGGTGGTGACTCCTACTCTCAAAAGAAGGGTAAAGAAACGTCCCCTGCAGAAAACAGTAGGTATTTTTGGTAGATTATTTTCTGTATTTGCCACCTTTGGATTGGCTGTTGCTGGTATTGTATGGGTACTTAACTCTGGACTTTTAAACCGCTTAGGCACTCAATCCTTTCAACAAGTACTGCAAAAATCACCAGCCCCATTAAAGCCTGCTGCACTCACCAAAACAGATATTGAATCCGATTTAGCTAGCTACATATTGGGAGCCTTGGCGGTTATCGAGGGTCAAGAGGCAAGGAACTATCAAAAACCTAGTACATTAATTGCCGAGCGCTCAAATACTAGTCGCACTGCAATGGCTTATTTGAGGGAACGACCCAATGGTAATCTACCACCTCCTCGAGCTGCTGATAATACAGCCCCTGCTCCCAGGCAATCAACCAAGGTAGTAGAACGTATTTATATTCCCATGTATCAAGCGCCTTTGCCCATGCGCTATGCACCTCCAGCAGTTCCTACTCCCAAGAATAATCAACCAGCAGTGCCTAGAGCACCTCAAAAAAATATTTCTCAAGCTCCTGCATCTAAACCTGCATCTGGGCCAAAACAGACTACCGATGCGATTGCATTAGCAAAGACAAATCTCAAACCCGTGAAGGTTCAAACCTCACCAATTGCGATTAAGCAATCCCAGAAACCAAAAATTGCACCACTTCCATCTCCAGTAGTACCCCAGAGAACCTCAGTACCTCAACCACCAACAACCCCACCTATAAAACAATTGGCATCAGCCTCCATTGCCAGTCCTGCTCATATCTTAGAAGGTTTACTAGAATTGGGTGATAAATCAGCTGCATTGTTTAAAATCAACGGTGTGACTCGCCGCATTGAAATAGGTGAAAGTATTGGTTCTAGTGGCTGGAAATTGGTGAATGTTGAAAAAGGTAAAGCTGTGATTCGCCGCAATGGAGAAGTTCGCGACATCTTTGCCGGACACAAATTTTAAAATAGTCCTTTGGCTAATAACATTTAAATTATGCAGTGTGTAAAAATATTTTGATTTATTAACCCTGATTATGGGGAAAATAGGGTGCATCAATCATAATTAAATACATTTATTTATTACGCCAATCATCTACACATGATTGGCGTAAATCAATTGATATGGAAAATATTGTGATTCCGAATTTTTACCTAAACTATCACAAAATAAATATGAATAAAACTGTATTTTTATCATTCATATAGACTAGATAAATAATCTATAATTATTCAGCATTGACAAAATCAAGTGCTAAAAATAAAAGCTAATTTCCCTGATGTTTATTTACAGATAATACAGGGGAAACATAGAGATAATAAATGAAAAAATACTTGTAAAAAATGATACGTAATAGCATCTACCCATCCATAAACTCTGCAAATCAGCGTTACAAACAGAGTACTTTCACAAAAAAGTATAGAAATGTCATGGAATCACTAGTTTTAGAGGAAGTGGAAGCACAAATTCAATCTATACCTCAAAAAACTGCTAAACATATCAAGCCTTCTGAAGTAGCTGCCTATGCGTTGAATCGTTTGCCAGGACTTTATGCTACTGGTAAGCGGGGGTGGCAAAAACAGTGGCATAAAGGTAAAACAGAGTTGCATCCCAAAATCACTGCATCTGTACGTCAAGGGATTATAGCTGTACAAAGAGATCTATTACGTAGCGATATTCCGATTAATTTTGATGAGGAACAAACTTCTCAAGAAGCTTTGCAAAAGATGAAAGTGTTACTCCAAAGAGATGATATTTCCTGGAAGAATGTTGTTAATATCATGGAGCAAACTTTATTAGAGACCCTACGAGGTAAAGTGACTTGGCGTAAGAGTGGTCGCTCTGATGATGAACTATTTGATTGGGAGCAATATCCCCAACATCAAAGTAGTTAAGTTTGGATATGACTTGATTCATAAGTATTAACACTTGTATTTAAATATAAAAACTATACCATCTGACGGCGGTGTTCCCTTGGGCATCGCCGTCAGATGGTTGCTTCATGCGATCGCTTACTTCAATGTAGCTAAGTTATTTTTTTAACTTTAGCCTGGGTATAATAAACTAGTACAGGTCAAGTTCTGATTATTAACTAAATGTTCAACATAACAGGTAAAGAAGAGTTAAGAAAATCATGAGCTCGTTAATTAAAAAAGGCAAAAGCTGGTTAAAGCTTCGCTATCAAGAAGGGATAAATTATTTTGTTAATTTCATCAAACCCATTCCATCAGATCAAGTTCGTTTGCTTATATTTGGCCAAGGTCGAACCGGCAGCACTTTATTGGAAAGTTTGCTCTGTTCAACAGGATATTTTCGCCGAAATGGAGAGTTGCTCAATACCTCTAAAGGGGAAATTCTGTATCCTCTCCAATATATCCGTGGTTTATCAAAGCGAAAAGCCCATGAAAATTTTATCTTCCATGTAAAAATATATCAGCTCACTCAAGATCGCAAGCACCCAATCGATCCGGCAGTTTTTTTGAATGCACTTTACGAAGATGGGTGGAAAATAATTTATCTACGACGGAGAAATAAGATAAAACATGCATTATCAAATGTCGTCGCAGAATATACTGGCAATTACCATAAATTCAGTGATGATAAAAATGAACTGAACGTAGTAGTAAATTGCGATAATTTTGTTGAGAGAGTGAATCAGCGGTTCCGGTTTGAGGATGCTGAGAAGGAAGCTTTAGGGAATATCAAATATCATGAAGTCGTTTATGAAGACGATCTCGATAAAGCTGATACACATCAAAAAACAGTAGATAGAATACTTGATTATATTTCATTGGAACATCGAGTGACCACCACCAAACATAAGAAAGTTAACACTCAATCACTGCAAGATTTAATATCGAATTATGATGAATTCATTGACTGTTTAACAAAGCAAGAATGGCAAGGGTTTCTTGAGTATTAGCTCCAATCAAGCCACTATTACAGCATCTGCGTCTGTAACAGGAGTCCTCTTGCGACATTTGAGATAGCTATACTAGCTTGAAAATGGTTGTTAGTTGTTAGTTGTTAGTTGTTAGTTGATGGTTGACAGCTTAGGTGTAGGAGCCGCACTTGAGATATATTTTCATGCTTGGTTGTGAGATTTTCTCATGAGGGG
>JASJDS010000083.1 GCA_030065055.1 Calothrix sp. MO_192.B10 | reverse complement strand
AGGGGCACTCGGAAAGTCAACGCTTGAGGAGAGAACCACCTCTGGGCTAGATACCGCAAGGGGTCTAGTTTAAGTGGACTCGTTGAATCAAGAATCTCCTCGCCTTTAGGCAGGAGAGTGTCAACAGCTTGAGTACCCTGGAGAATTAACATGGAGGCATACCAAAAATCCCGTCGTCGAAATTATTTCCAAGACAGTTCCTTAGGATTGGTATCTACCCATAGTTTTCCAGCCATTGTGGGTACGGCAGATATGATGCTCAAATCTGCTGGGGTTCACTTAATTGGCTATGAAAAGATTGGTAATGGTCATTGTACCGCGATCGTTCGGGGTGGGATTGCCGATGTCCGTTTAGCAGTGGAATCCGGGGAACGAACCGCCAAACAATTCGATCAGTTTGTTTCCAGTTTGGTAATTCCCCGACCCGATCCCAATCTGAGTGTAGTATTACCAATTACCAGTCGTCTACATGAAATTGCGGAAGGTGGGAGTTATAGTCGCCTGAGTAACCAAGCCATAGGTTTAGTGGAAACCAGGGGATTTCCGGCAATGGTGGGAGCCGCAGATGCGATGTTAAAAGCGGCTGATGTCCAGTTAGCAGCGTATGAAAAAATTGGTGCTGGTTTGTGTACGGCCATTATTCGTGGTTCTGTAGCTAATGTTGCAGTAGCGGTTGAGGCGGGAATGTACGAAGCAGAGAGCATTGGGGAGTTAAATGCTGTCATGGTGATTCCTCGACCACTAGATGAATTAGAACAGACTTTACCAGTAGCAAGTTGTTGGGTGGAACAACTTCAGCCAGTAAATTTACCAGTGAATATCAAAGACCAAGTCGCCGAAAAAGAGGTTTTGGCGTTGCCAGATTTAAACACACTACCTGTCAAAGTTACAGAAGAAACATACGAAAACTAACAGTAGAAAAAAACGTTGTACACACCTTTGTGAATCAGGTTAGGATAGCTATCATTACTACCATATACTGATTATCAGGGGGTTAAGGTGTGCAACGTTGATAAGAAGGCATCTTACACTTTGCTTGTTGATTCGATCATAACTGCTTTCTTGCATAAGTTAAATACAATTATTCAAATCAATAGAATAGATTTTTTTCTATAATTATGGGTTGTGTATTGTGATGGCATTCTATGGTTTGCCATCCCTCAGAGGTATTACATTATTTATTAGACCTCTTGCAGGAATATACTTTTGCAAGAAAGGGAAGGGAAAAGATTCCAGGGTAAAGGATTTACCCTCGCAGGGTCACAACAAGGATAAAAAGGAGACAGGGCTTAGGGTAAGTACGTGGGCAAAATTAAAGCAATCATCAATTCTACTTATTGCTTCCAATGGCATTTGTCTAGAATAATTTCTCCATTACCTTACCACCCAACACCTTGTTCTTCCCTCAAGATTTTCCCTTTTCCCCTTCACCTTGTCCCGTGACAAAGGAGCATATCTTTTGAATCAAGCAACGTTACACCAGTTAAAAGTATTTGAAGCTGCGGCGCGACACGGTAGCTTTACCCGTGCTGCGGAAGAGCTATTTCTGACTCAGCCCACAATTTCCATGCAAATCAAGCAGCTGACGAAGTCGGTGGGATTGCCATTATTTGAACAAGTAGGAAAGCGTCTGTATTTAACGGAGGCTGGCAGGGAATTATTTGCCACTTGTCGGCAAATTTTTGATACCATAGCCCAATTTGAAATGAAAGTAGCCGATTTAAAAGGGCTAAAGCAGGGACAATTACGTTTAGCGGTAATTACAACCGCAAAGTTTTTTATTCCCCGTTTATTAGGTCCTTTTTGTCAACTTTACCCTGGTATTGATATATCCCTACAAGTGACAAATCATGAAGGAATGCTAGAGCGTATGACTAGCAATCTTGATGATTTGTATATCATGACCCAAGTACCAGAAAATATGGATGTCACCCACCGGCAATTCTTAGAAAATCCGTTGGTAGTTTTAGCACCAGTCGATCATCCTTTGGCCCAGCAAAAAAGTATTCCCATTCCCATTCAGGCTTTAAATGGGGAACAATTTATTATGCGGGAGCCTGGTTCGGGAACACGCCGAGCAGTGCAAAAACTGTTCGATGATCATGATGTGGAAGTAAACGTCAAGTTAGAATTGGGCAGTAATGAAGCTATTAAGCAAGCAATTATCGGCGGATTAGGTATTTCTGTTTTATCTCGCCACACTTTAATTTCATCAGCCGAGAGAAAGGAAATTACAATTTTAGATGTGGAGCATTTTCCTATTCGTCGGAATTGGTATTTTGTCTATCCATCTGGTAAACAATTATCTATAGTTGCTAGTACTTATATGGATTATTTATTGGATGCAGTCAAGCAGTTTGAAGAAGAGACAAAATTGGCATGAGAGAACAGGAAGCAACCTTAGCCTATGGCTCAGGTATAGCACTACGCGCAAGTAATAAGTAATAAGTAATAAGTTTACTGTTCATAGGTTTGCTGCATTCAACAATGTCCGCGCCCTAATTGCGTAGTGCTATACTTCCACAAATTTGCTTAGCTTAACTTTTACCCCTTCAGGTTCGTTGTGGCTTCCCCTTTTTTGTCTAAATAGGGCTTGCTGTTCGCGTAGCGCAGCGTTACTCCCTTCGGTGCTATAAAATTACCGAAAAATTGTAGGCTGGGTTGAAGAACGAAACCCAGCATATCGTTGGGTTTCACTTCGTTCAACCCAACCTACGTTATAGCACTACGTGCTAGGGAACTCTTAACTCTTAACAGGGAACAGCTGGCTGTCAAAAGGTTTCAGGATTTAGAAATGTCCGCGCCCCGTCAGGCGTAGTGCTATATAGGTAATCTTCTGCCGGGAAGGGAGTAACTCAAGGGCGCACGCAATGCGCCCCTACTCCGCGCTGATGAACTATTTTCAAGCTAGCTGCAATACAATAACTACCATGTTGAAACCAACCACAAATATCCCTTAAACTGAACGTCATCGGTTTGAAAACGAGCCAGATAAGTAAAACTCATTAATGATTAATGATTTTTGTTGAGGAAAGCAAATATTGTCTTGTAAAGTAGAATTTAATAAGACAACATATGTGAGTAATTTCACTGTAGTTGCTGTTGTTCAATTGTAAGCTGGTGGGTGACGAGTGATGAATGAAGCTGAAAACCCAAATAACAAGACTGCGAAGGAGTCCTTGAATAATCATAATTCGCCACAGTCAGAACAGGCGATGTGTCCTTTCTATTCTGTTGTACCTCATCAAGATAGGGCAATTCCTCAATTGCCACCAGCAGCCCAAGCAATGGAAGATGAACCATTAATTATAGATATAGATACAGATAAAAATATAAGTAAAACTACAACTACAACTACATCTGAATCAGACTGGGTTGCTGAACCCGATAGCGAACAACAAGCACTAATTAATGCTGAGTTTGAAAAACTCCTGACATTGAATCAAGAATTACGTGCTGATAATGATGATTTATATAATCAGGTGGAGGAACTAAAGCGGGTTTTGGCTGATACAGAAGAGGCTTTGCAATTACAGAAGAAACGCTCCAGTGTCAAAGACTCAATGCTCAACCAACAAACCCAAGAACTGAGTGCAGCGCAAGAGCAGATTAAAACTCTGTTTGCGGAGTTAGACACTGCGGTACAAGGCAATCAACGCCAAGAAAGTTTAGTAGAAAGCTACAAGGCACACTTAGAACTAAGTCAACAACGCCTTGCCCAATTGGAAAGGGAGTGTGCGGAAATTCAAACCAACTATGACGAGCAATCCCATCGCTTATTGCAATCGGAAAATGCTTGCCGGGAATTACGTACTAGATTAATGCGGCAGCAGCGACAAACACTACAATTTAAAGCCGCTTTGGAAAAATGTTTGGATGCGCCCGTGCCAACGGGGGATTTCCTCGATGACACTGGTAACAATTACCATAACATTGATAGCAATCCCAGATGTTCTCCAGCTGTTAGTTCACTATTTTCCCATACCAACCCCATTCAACCTTGGTCTGCAGATTCAGAATCTAGTACGGATGATTTGAATCATACCTGGGAAGAATTATGTTTGTCATCACCTAGTGATATAGAAACCGAGTTAGAAGCAGAGGCTGAGGCTACACAACCACTCAATTGGGAATTTGAACCTGCATCACCTGCAAGCAGCACTACCCCATCAGCAGAGGAATCATCTACAGAAGCTTTTGATTCTCCTGCCACAAAGGATGATGAAGTTGTAGCTCATCCATGGGATGAAAAATTAGATCGTGCCATCCAAGCATTATTGGCAAACCAAGACCAATCTATTTTATTAGAAGCGATCGCTCAACCTGAGTCAAGTAATCTGCCAAATTACAACGGGGATCATAATTCACCTTTCCCAACCGCAACTGAGGAGGAAACTGATGTTGTGGAACCAGCGGTAGATAGTCAGTCAGGGGACAAACCCATTGTACCCATTGTGGAAACCGTAGATAATGGTGCGATCGCGCCCATTGTTGAAACTATAGCAGAAACACCAGCAGAAGACTATTGGTCAGATGTACCCCAAGTGTCACCTTTGGAGGCGCTAGAAAGTGCTAAATCCCATAATTCCTGGGATGAATATACTGAAGAACAGGCTTCTCCTTCACCGGTGATATATCCCCAACGTCCACCTAAAGGAAGGAAATCCTTAGCATCTGTTGAACTGCCAAATTTTCCCTCTGACAAGGAACAATCTTCCTAGTTCCCTACGCCCCAACTCAATTGGGTAGGATAGTGAATTATACAGCCCTTTTCATCTGAGTGATACCAATTTGCAAAAACAATGCGACACATGATTGATTCGTAGGGGCACGGCATCAGCAATATAACTTTATACACCAAAATCTGGTGGATGCCGTGCCCTCCCGAAGATTTGCGGCATCAGCAATATAACTTTATACACCAAAATTTGGTGGATGCCGTGCCCTCCCGAAGATTTGCGGCATCAGCAATATAACTTTATACACCAAAATCTGGTGGATGCCGTGCCCTCCCGAAGATTTACGGCATCAGCAATATAACTTTATACACCAAAATTTGGTGGATGCCGTGCCCTCCCGAAGATTTACGGCATCAGCAATATAACTTTATACACCAAAATTTGGTGGATGCCGTGCCCTCCCGAAGATTTACGGCATCAGCAATATAACTTCATACACTAAAATTTGGTGGATGCCGTGCCCTCCCGAAGAATGTATGTGTCGCAAACATTATTTGAATTGGTATTAATTTGGACAGGTGAACGAAATTTTGCGTGGAATTTCTAGCTAAGTATCCAAAAAATAACTCCCCACACTTGGGATGATGGGATGATGAGGTGATGTGTTTTGGCTCATATTCACTCCTTCACTCCTTCACTCCCCACACTCCCCCACTCCTATATTTCACTCACTTGCAAGGTACTGTATTTCTTGAGAGAATACAGGCAGAGTCGCCTAAAATTTTATTTAGAGAAACTGCTACTTATATAGTTAGTATAAATTGCAATGAGTATATCTAATTATCAACATGCTAATACTCTCAAGTCTGCTTTTCAAGTATGTACCCTGGGACCGTTAGAAGGGATAGAAATTGAAAAATATTATGTTGATTTATCAGCAGTACGGAAAACTTCAGCGGTTGATAATGTGAGTACGATTTTAGATTTTCAAGAACCTGCGGATTTTAGTACTATTTTATTTACTGGTCATCGTGGTTGTGGCAAAAGCACGGAATTAAAAAAGATTCAAAAGCGATGGCAAGAAAATTATCATGTAATTTATTTAGAAGTTAATGAGGAAACTGATATTAATGATGCCAGCTATACAGATTTATATTTAATTGTGATTAAACAAGTAGAATTTGAACTGAGAAAATTAGGTTTAAAGTTTGATCAGCAGCTTTTACGTAATTTTGAAGACTGGTTTAAAGATGTTACTCAAGAGACTGAAGAAAGTGTAGAGAAGTCTGTGAGCATTGAAGGGGAAGCAACCCTAAAGCAAGAAGCACCATTTATTGCTAAATTAATGGTCAAGTTGTTGGCACAAATTAAAGGTTCTCACAAGCAAAAAAATACTATTCGTCAAACTTTAGAAAAAGACCTCTCCCGTTTAAAAGCAGATATTAATTTATTGCTGGATAATGCCTACATTAAATTGAGAGAAAAATATAAAAATAAATCTCCGGAATATAAAGGTTTACTGATTATATTTGATAATCTGGATCGGGTTTCACCCGCAGTTGCTAATCATTTGTTTTTTGATTACGCGGCTCAGTTGCAAGAATTGCACTGTACTATTATTTATACGGTGCCAATTTCTATTCTGTGTTCCCCCAGAAATCCTCTCACTTTGTTTGATGGTAATCCCCATATTGTACCAATGGTAGATATTTATGAATTTGAACGGGATAGTTGTGATTTAAAATATAATCAAACGGGACTAGATGCTGTAGCGAGTTTAATAGAAAAGCGTGTAGATATTGATGCTGTGTTTGCATCTCGGCAAGAATTATTAGAGTTAGCAAAAGCCAGTGGGGGTCATGTGCGTCAGTTAATGCAAATGATGCGAACTGCTTGTCAAACTGCTAGTACTCGCAAGCATCCTCAAATTACAGATGAAGATGTTACATATGCTGTCAAACAACAGCAATTTAGTTTTGAAAGGTTTATTTCTGAAGAAGATTATCAATATTTAGCCCAGGTGTGTATTAGTAAGGATATAAGTAAAGATGATATTGGTCAGTTGATGCTGTTTAATACTTCAGTTTTAGAATATAACGGCAATAAACGATGGAATTACCCCAATCCAGTGGTGAAAAAAAATGAGTTCTTCCAAAAAGCACTTCAATCCGCACTTGCAGGGAGAGCGTAGTGCAGAAATTGGGCAGTTTATCGCCCTCAATCAAGAAGTTTTTGCTGAATTACTGACTTTTATAGATTTTGCTGAAAAGTTCACCCTTGGTTTTGTAGAGGTTAATTTTCCCCCAGATGTAGACCTATTAATTGAGGGTTTACAAAATCACCCGGAATGTAAAAATATTCAGTTTGCTATTCTCAATTTCCCTGATGAAAATTTACGGTTTCTGCGGGATGAGATTGTTCAGGAATTACCGAATATTCAGTTAGAGGCAAATAAAAAATTAGTTTTGATTGTGCGGGGATTAGCAAAGTCTATTGGGGTTTTTGATAGCTATCCCCCAGTTTTACAAGACTTGAATTTTGTCCGCGATGCTTATAAAACAAGAGTTACCCATCCTATTTTATTTATTTTACCAGACTATGCCATTACTCGCCTAGCTAAATTTGCTCCTGATTTTTGGGCTTGGCGTTCGGGAGTATTTCGGTTTAAAACACCAGAGATAACTAGAGAAAATGCTCTCAATCAGACTCGCAATACTGAAAATATTATCAACAGATTAGAACCACAAGAAAAGCAAGAACGCATTGATTTATTAGAGCGTTTATTGATGGAATATAAACCCACTGGGTATCAAGTACCAGAGGGAGATATTCGTAGATATAGTAATGTTTTGCAGCAGTTAGGGGTTGCTTATCTTAATCAAAGGATGCCTGATAAAGCTAGGCTATACTTAGAAGAAGCAACAAAAGCCGCTGAGAGTCTTAAAGATAGGAAGTATCAAGGTGAAATTTTCAATTATTTAGGAGAAACATATTTTCAGCAAAGGCAATTTGAAACAGCAATTACTTATTATCAACAGTCGTTAAATATTGCCCAAAATATAGAAAATAGGGATGATGAAGCTACGGCTTTGTTTTACTTGGGCAATGCTTACTTAAAATTGAGACAATTTGCACAGGCTAAAGAATTGTATCAACAATGTTTAGAAATAGAATCAGAGTTAGAGGATACCTACAGTTGTGCTAGCATCTATCACCAACTGGGTAGGGTAGCCGAAGAACAACGGCAATTTGAGCAAGCCCAGCAATATTACCTCAAAGCTTTGAAAATATTTGAAGATGCAGGGGATTTGTACAAGGCTGCAAGTAACTATCACCAACTAGGTAATATAGCTTATCTAGAACGGAAATTTGAGCAAGCCCAGCAATATTACCTCAAGGCTTTAAAAATATTTGAAGATGCAGGGGATTTGTACAACGCTGCAAGTAATTATCACCAACTGGGTATGGTAGCCGAGGAACAACGGGAGTTTGAGCAAGCACGTCAATATTACTTCAAGGCTTTGAAAATCAAAGAAGATAGAAGAGATTTGTACAAAGCTGCAAGTGACTATCACCACTTGGGTAGGGTAGCCGAAGCACAAGGGGAGTTTGAGCAAGCGCGGCAGTATTACCTTAAATCTTTGCAAATATTTGAAGATGCAGGGGATTTGTACAAGGCTGCAGGTGAATATCACCATTTGGGTAGGATAGCTGAAGCACAAGGGAAGTATGAGAAAGCGCGGCAGTATTACCTTAAATCTTTGCAAATATTTGAAGATGCAGGGGATTTGTACAAGGCTGCAAGTGACTATCATCAATTGGGTAATGTAGCTTATGTACAACGGGAATTTGAGCAAGCCCAGCAGTATTACCTCAAGGCTTTGAAAATATATGAAGATGCAGGGGATTTATATAAAGCTGCAGGTGAATATCACCACCTGGGTATGGTAGCAGAAGAAAAACAGCAATTTGAGCAAGCACAGCAATATTACCTCAAAAGTTTGAAAATATTAGAAGATGCAGAGGATTTGTACAAGGCTGCAAGTGATTATCATCAATTGGGTAATGTAGCTTATCTAGAACGGAAATTTGAGCAAGCGCAGCAGTATTACCTTAAGGCTTTAAAAATATTTGAAGATGCAGGAGATTTGTACAACGCTGCAAATGACTATCACCAACTGGGTATGGTAGCCGAAGAACAACGGCAATTTGAGGTAGCAATTAGCTATTATCAACAAGCCTTTAGTATTTATGAACAATTCCAAGATTGGTATCTGACTTCATTAACGTTAGCTAAATGGGGAAGGGCGTTAGAAGCGCAATCAAATTATTCTCAGGCTTTACGAATTTATATTCGTGCTTTAGCTATTGCTATTGAGCATTTTCAAGATTCTATTGACTTTTATAGAAATGCTTTAGCACGGATGCTGGGGGTTTTAGGGGAAAATCAATTTGATACCATTTGGCACGAGGTGAAGGGTAGCGATTGTGCAGGTGAGGTACGCGAGGCGATTTGGGCGGCGCGGGATAGGTTAAACGAGGAGGGTTAATTAACGGCTATAAAACTCTAAAACCGGCGTTGCTGAATGGAAGTATGAATTTACATTTTTAGATATTGTTGAAGAACGATTCTACCCTAACAACTTGCACCAGCTCTGATAACAGGAGACGGAGCCTCCTTTCCCCTCATTACCAAGCTGTTTTTAAAATAACCCTCTTCTGTCACTCTAGGAAGAGAAAAAGAAATGTAGGTTGGGTAGAACGAAGTGAAACCCAACAATGCCGAAGTTTTTGGTTGTTGGGTTTCGTCCCTCAAACGCCACTTCTCTCAACGCGGGGCTCGCGTAGCGTATCCGCAGGATTCACCCGCGCACAAGAGTGGCTCCCCAACCTACGCCTAAATTCATAAAAGCCCGAAGCAAATACGGTTTCTTAGGAGAGGGATAAGAAACAAAAACACTATCTTTTAATAGGGATAGCTAAAACAAAAAAACTTGTTAAGGATATTTTACCAATGACTAACTCACAACCAGAGGACATTTCAACACGGTTGGATAATATCGATGAACAGTTAGAGCAAATACTTGATGAACTAGATTTACTTCGCACAGTTCAAAATGGTGTTAGGCGAGAGGTACGGGCTACTTCTCAATCTACAACTAGATTAGAGCGAACTGTTAACCGTTTAGCAGAAATATCTACCCGACATCAGTTAATCATGCAACAGCAGCAGCTAACCATCAATCAACAGCAAGAAAATATCAATCGGATTTTGGAGTATTTAGAAAACCCCAACCGTGGTGATACACCGCCAAACTGAAAAATAGACTTATACCGATATGGAAATTGTTACAAGTTGGGTACAAGAAACTGCTGAAAGAATAACCCTTGCAGCTAAAGACTTTCAGTTTAACTTAGTGCCATTCATTTAAGAGTCTTTTTGCTCAAGGGGTGACAACAAGGATAACAACAAGATTGGGGTTAGGTTGAGCTAGAGGTTAGGGAAAAATAAGCTCCTTTTTGTCAGATGACATCCTGAAAAATATTAAATTATTGTAGTGCCGGTATCGTTTCTCCTCCGGAGACGCTCCGCGTTTCTTTGATGCCCGGAAGGGCTTTACGAATGGGGAGAATCAAAATTTTTGAAAAACACGTAGGGTGTCCTGCCGCGTAGCGTAACGCACCATCCGGTAATATGGCGGGCGTGCGTTATGCTACTCTCTTCTCGGTTTAAGATTACCTATCTCCTAAACCTCTCTATCCTCTGTGTTCTCTGCGCCTCTGCGGTTTTTTAACCCGAAGAAATTGGTATTGTTGGGTTTCACTCCGTTCCACCCAACCTACATTTGTTTTTCTTTTTCCAGAGTGACACAAAAGGGTTAATTTAAGAGTCTTTTTGATTCCAAAGCGTAAGCCCTCCCAGGGAGCGTTCCCCAGGTTTTCCACCAAGTAGAGAAATCACCAAACCTAATATAATCGCAACCGGGGCAATAATTGCAGAACGCCAAATCCCCGGAAAACCCAACCAGCCGATTTCTGAACCCACCACCAAAATGATAACTGCCGTAATGGTGCCGTAAAATGCTCCCGTGGCATTAATGCGGGGAAAGAGAACTCCCATGAGAAAAATTCCCAGCAATGGTCCCAAAAACATGGCAGTATATTTAATCAGAAATGGTAGTAAGGATTCTCCCGTTGAAGCAACATAAAATGCTGAGAGAATACCCAGAACTCCCCAAACCACAATCAAACCTTGGGCAACCTTCAGGGACTGAGATTCACTCCGTGGTGATGGGGAGTAACGTTGGTAAAAGTCAACTGTCATACAGGTGGCAAGGGAATGAAGCGCCGAATCAATCGATGACATGGCAGCAGCAAAGATAGCTGCCACTAAAAATCCTGAAGCACCAGGGGGCACCTGATTGACAATAAAATATGACAGAATACCATCTGGTTTGATATCATCCGGTAGCCCAGCATTAAGGGAATAAAAACCAAACAAAAGAACCCCCAACAACAGGGTAGCGGCAACACCAATAAAACCAGAAAACCATCCCAAAAAAATTGCCTTACGGGCTGAGTTCACATCCGCACAGGAGACATAACGCTGTACAGATTGCTGGTTTGTTCCTGCCACACCAAAGGCAAGCATTCCATAGGCGAATAATGCTGTGGGTAGTGAACGAATTGATGCTGGTTCCCAGGAGGGGTTAAACATCACTAGTTTTCCCCCTGCACCTGCTGCGCCCCAAAGTTCTCCAAACCCGCCAGAAACCCCTGACACAACAGTCCAAATACCAGCAGCCAAGCCAACAAAAATCATGGCAAACTGAAGTACGTCAGTCCAAACCACTGCCGTAATTCCACCGGCAACGGTATAGGCAATTGATACAATACCTACCAGCAAGATGGCTAGATAAAGTGGAAGCCCGGTAACGGTTGAGACAACCAAAGATGCTGCATATAAAAGTCCCCCTAACCGGGCAATGACAAATAGTAAAAAACACAGGGAGCCTAGGGAACGGGTTTTGGCATCGAAACGTTGCTCCAGATATTCATAGGCGGTTGTGAGGTTAAGCCGCACAAAAAATGGCAGAAACAATAAGATGACTAAACCATAACCAATCAAGTCACCCAACTGAAGCTGTAGATATAGAAAACCGTGGTTATAGCCTTCTCCAGGTCCCCCAAGGAGTGAAGCTGCGGAGAAAGAGGTGGCAATAATTGATAAACCTACTGCCCACCAAGGTAGTTGCCGCGATCCTCGGAAATATTCATCGGTGTTGTTTTGCTTGCGACTCGCTGCAATTCCGATCGCCAGCACAATCATAGCATAAATTGCAACAACCACCCAATCAATGGTACTCATAGGGACCTGAGACTCCTACTGTATTTAAGGAAATACAATTTACCAAAAATGTAGGAACATTGAACAATGGCGATCGCTAACGTAACATAAGTTAATGAAAACAATTTTTAGTTAAGTAAGTAAGGTTCATACTCAGTTCCATATAAAGCTTGAGCAACTTCTTGATAATTTTCCAGTTTATCAGCAAGTTGATCTGGCAAAATACGAGTTAGATTAGTCTGAATCTTCATGTCAGAAACTTGTAAAAATGCAAATATTTTCTGATTGTACTGTTTTTGAGATGCAGCCGAGGAAAAATAATCCTCATAAGCAATATTGAGAATTCTCTGGGAATCAATTTGCTTAAGTAAATCAAATTGTTGATTTTTCTCTGATTCAAATATTTTTAATTGCGGCAACAGATTATCAGTTGGTAAATTGAGTTTTCTTGAACCTTTTGCTTTGACATCATTACTCCTTAATGCAACTACACCACTTCGTTCCATAGATGCTAAGGAAATTAATCTTTTCAGAGAGTTTCTACGAAAGAGGTTGATTATTAAGATATCTTCCCTCTCACTCAGGTATTGTTCTAGATTTCTTTGGTTCAGATTAATACTAAAATCCTTAAACCCTACGGTTTTTACTTGCTTAATAACTTTGAAGTTTATTTTTTCTTTTTTGAGGATTTTAGAATATCCTGAATAAACTTGAGCTAAGTAAAAGAAGACTTTACTATTATAAATGTAATCAAGATAAGATGCGGATGAACTACCTCCTAGACCAAACTTTTGATGGAGTTTATAAGGTATAGTCCAATCTCCCAACACCTCTCCATAATTAACAACTTGAGGATGTTGATTGAGAAGACTTCTTAAATAGTTACTGCCACTGCGCCCATTGGTTAGTATGAAATGACGTTGCATAATACTAGATTTGGTAATTTATTTTCTGGGGGTTTATGAGACTAGTTAACCGTTTATTAGTTGCTGGATTGGGAATCCGAATCCCAAATTATTGCGAATTACGAAAAATAAACTCAATACTGCCACAAAGAAGCCTGTAGCAGCCATATCTTGACTAAAACAAAATAGTTTTTCTCGCCATAGACCATAAAGATTTGTCAGGTATAATGGTAAATCACTCAATGCGATCGCAATTACTGCTCCTACTACACCAAACTTTTCAAATAACAGAGGTACGGCTATGGCAATAATGGCGAATCTGGCAAAATTACTTTGAGCAGAATATAAAGGTTTACCGAGTGCTAATAAAGCAGGACTAATAGTATAAAAAAGTAGAGAGAACCACATTCCACAGCATAGAATTGGCATTATCCAGCCAGCATCACGATATCTTTGATCGTAGAGGAAAGATACAACTAAATCGCCAGTAGTAACTAGTGCTGCTAAGAAAATTGCAAATCCAATTAATAATATTCGTCGCTGAGTCAGAATCTTTTCCCGTAAAATATGTCTTGGTAAATCTGACTGTTTGGCAATAGCTGGAAAAATTACTTTATTACTCAGTACTTTAATAGTTTCTCGCGGTATACTTGCCAAAGTATAAGCAATTATGTAAACTCCCAGCATTTTAAAGGAGAGTAATTTCCCTAAAATCATGTAGTCAGCTTGTTCGGCTGCAAACATAAATCCTGATGCCAGAAACATCCATTTGCCAAAGGAAAGAATTTCTTTCACAGCATCTTTATCCCACTCAAACCAATTAGAATATTTGGGAATTAACCAATAGCTACTAACTAATCTATATACACCTGGGATTAAAGTTCCTATAGCTAAAGTCCAAAGACTGGGATATAGCCAAACAAAAAAGATGAGTGTAGAAAAATAACAGAACTGTAAGACTAATTCATACAGGGAAAGCTTACCTAACTCCATACGCCGATTCAGTGTATGGATACTAGTAGAACTAAATCCGTCTAACACCGAATATATAGTTACAACCGGAATTAGCCACAGTAAGCGTTGGTCATTATAAAAAAATGCAATGGGAAAACTAATCAGCAGACAAACAAACCAAATAACAAAACCGCGAATAATCTTTAAAGTCCAAGCTGTATTTAAAAAACTCGGTTCATCTCCTCGTTTACTATTAATAATGTTTTGACCAATACCAATATCTGAGAATAGTGTTAAACCCATACGTAGGGTATTAACAAAAGCCATTAAACCAAAAAATTCTGGCTGCAATAGACGAGTAAGAACTAAATTATTACCAAATCTCAGTAGATAATTTCCTCCAAAACCAATCACAGTCCAGATGGCTCCACGGATTGCCAATTGTTTTACAGATTTCATAAATTACTTAAGAACTTAACAGATGTTCTGGTACGAGATTTGAGTTGAGAGCAACTTGCTCTGGTTTGTAATTTGGACGAATGGGTTCTATATCACCTTGCAAAGCACTATTCATCAGTTGGTGTAACCAGGAAACTTCATTACGTATATTGAAGTCTGTTTCTACTTTGTCTCGACCTTGAGTACCAAATGCTACTCTGATTTCAGGATTATTCAGTAATAGTTCGATACTGTGGGTTAGGGAAACAGAGTCTCCTGGGGGGACGAGGTAGCCGTTGACTCCATTTTCCACTAGCTCGCTAATACCAGCAATTTGGGGAGCAACTACAGGTACACCTGCTGCCATTGCTTCCATTAAGACTACTGGTAATCCCTCAGCAAAGCTCGACATGACGAAAATGTCTGTTTGTTGGAGATAATCTCTAACCTCTGCTTGGGATTTAGAACCCACATAATTCACATTTTCAGTCAAGCCTAACTGGGCAGTCATTTTTTCTAACTGTCCCCGCTCGGCACCATCACCAACAACTGTTAATAAAATATCTGGGTGTTTTTTGCGTAATGTTACCAAGCTTGACAGCAATATGGGTAATCCTTTAGCAGCAGCCAGTCTGCCTACAAATAGTAAGCGTTTTCCTAGCCCCTTATGGGTAACTGGTTGAAATAAAGTTGGATCGATACCGCAATGAACGATATGCATTCGATGCCATTTTTCAGGAGGAGCAAATATCATACCCTGGCTGCGAGCGAAATGACTAATGCAAGTTACAAATAATGCTCGCTTAATTTTCTCATCAAGCCGCCATTGATATGGTCTAAAAAAGATGTACGCCCCGTGTAATGTAAAACTGTAAGTAAATCCTCCCATTTCAGCCGCAATCATTGCTACAGTGCCACTGGCTTCCGCAATATGATTGTGGAGGTGGGCAATGTTCCTCGCTTTGATTTGTTGAGCGAGGATACCAGCTTCCAAAAAGTAGAATATTTGATACAGTCCACCCTTAAATCCAGGTTGACTAGTAGACCAAGCTAGGGCGATCGCTTGCAAGTATTTTTTCGGACAAGCAAGTAATAAATTAACATGGGCAAATAGTAGTTTCACTGGGTGAGGAGGGAGAATGTAAAAAGTGCGATCGCGTTCTTGTTTTTGCTCTTCTCCCACCATGTGTGTGTCATCAGTGCGGCGAATGGAGAATGTATGGACATCCACACCCATTTCCCGCAAACCAATTACTTCTCGTTGGATAAAGGTATCTGTCACCCTGGGATACTCACCAGTTAAGTAGGCAATCCGCATAAGCTCTCCTCTGTTGTTTCATCGGTATCTGCAAGGGAGGTAGAAGATACTTGTAATAAGTCACCATTACGACTTATACGTTGGAGTGCTTCATCTAGGGAATACTTGGGTGTCCAATTTAACAGATGTTTGGCGCGATGATTACTGAAGCGAAAATGTTTGAATCTGGCATCTAATATCACTGGGTTAAATATACCAGGTAATCGCGCCTGTCCTTTGAGGAAAACTTTATTGAATTTCCAAAATATCCAAGCAATGCTACGCATCAGCGTCCAATTTATGGGGATGGTTTTCGGTATGGGTAGGGCATATCGCTTCAATTTCTTCACATATGCCCTTTGAGTGGGCAACTTATCATCGACGATATTGATAATTTTACCGATCGCTTGGGGACACTCCGCCGCACAAACAATGGCATCAGCACAATTTTCGATATAAGTCAAGGGCATAGTTGCATAACCACCAATTCGCAACCAGAGATTACCACCTAGTTTACCCCCCAGCAGGGTACTCCAAATATTATCTCGTCCGTATATCAGTCCGGGGCGGATGGTTGTGACTTGTGAGTGCTGGTGATTTTCTTGAAACTCTTGAATCAGTTCTTCTTGAAGTAATTTGGTTTGGGTGTACTCTTCTCGCTCTAACGGGTCACATTCAGTGATAGAATCTTCCTTAATTGTGGTCCGGGATGGGATGCGAAGATAGTCGTATACGCAGAAGGTACTAATATTAACCAAACGCATCATATTTGCCTCAACCATAGCGTTGAGTAAATTTTCTGTGGTAATTACTGTGCCTGCAAATCGGGTGTAAAAGTCCCCGTCTTTAGCAGCTGCTAAGTGAATAACTGCGTCTACATCCTGGAGAGCATCCACAATACCTGCTTGACGGCGCAAGTCTAGACGGACTAGCTCCACGGCTGGATGATTTGACCAAGGTAGTTTTTTCAGGTCACTAGATGGACGCACTACCGCCTTTACTTGATGCCCTTTTCGCAGTGCTTGGACAACTACATACTGTCCAACAAAACCAGAAGCACCTGTAATTAATAATTTCATTTAATCATCAACCTCATTAAATAGTAGTTTGTAATTCGCAGTTAGGGCATTGCACAATATGATGAACTAATGAACCTCTTAAAACTCTTACTCTCTGCGCCTCTGCGTCTCTGCGTGAGATATACATATCTTTCTTCAGCAACGCCGAGAAAATAAAACTATCCCCCAATCTAAAATCTACCAGTTTCTAGAAGTAACTTATTCACCAAACGATTAGTACGTTCCATATCTTCAAAACTAATAGGTGGGGTCTTTCCTTCAATTAGTGCTTCATAGGTTCTATCTAACAGCCGGTGCAACCCTTCATAGGGAGTTTTTTGCATAATCTTGTTGCGGAAATTGACAAATGTTGATCCAATCAAGTCCCATCCATTCATAAAATGATTAATCAGTGGAGATAGCACCTCTCCCGCACGGGGAATAACACAACGTAAATATGGCTGGAATAAATCCGTTTCTGCATAGCCTTCTGAACCCCGGACTATGACACTAAATGCCTTGGGTAGGGTATGGCTGCTGAAGCGAATCCGAGCATGGGCCGACTTACCAATAGCGATCGCATCTAGGTCATCATATTTAAATAATTCCCCACCACCGTGATTACTCCAAGCGGCACTAACCCGCTCAAAATCAGGGATAAAACGTACTACCAGAGAACATAGATGGGTGATAAAGTCATGCACTACCCCTGCGGGAAGTTGATGAATTGGGTTGGGTAAATTTTCATCAGCAAAAGCCCCTCCATCCCTCACAGGTAGAGCAATTCTCACTTCCACTTCCTGAACTTCGCCCAGCATACCTGCTGCTACTAATCTACTAATAGCTAAGATTTTCTCATTAAAACAGTAGTTCTGATTTTCAACTAACCAGCACCTCTGGGATTGTGCTAACTGCCAAAGTTCTTGAAATTCATCATAGGTTGGGGCAATGGGCTTTTCACAAAATACGTGAACCCCCGCTTCTAAACAATCCGTGGCAATTTTTTTGTGGGTATGAGGAGGAGTGAGAATGTGGACAATATCTGGCTTCACCTCAGATAGCATTTGCCGATAATCAGTATAAGTAGAGCTTGCCCCAAACCTCCGGGCTGCATATTTAGCCGATGCTGGAGAAAGGTCACAAACACTGACTAAATTTGCCCGTTCTGAGGTTGATAAAAAGCTGAGATGTTCCTTAGAAATTGCTCCCGTACCGATTACTGCTGATTTAAGTTTGGTTCCCATAACTCATTTTCCCAATTAAATAATTTAAATTTCAATTAACTGCCAGAAAGGGCACTTTTGTACTCCACAATTTTGCTTTGGCGTTTCAATAATCGCAAAAAATAAAATTTCATTTGCCCTTGTACCATCGGGAATTTATCGATGATGCAAAACAGAGCATAAAAAATAGCCGTTTGCCGATCGCAACCTTTTTTACTGGTCATAGAATATACCCGGTAAAACAAGTAACCATAAGCTATTGCTAGTAACAGTAAGCTCAATCCTTTAGTTGGCAATAAAGCGATCACAGTCAATAAAGGTAAAATGAAGCCCCAAATCCAGATCCGACGACATTCCTTTACCCAATGCCGTTCAGGGCTACCACCGTGTAACCAAGCACCCTCTGCATAACCGTAACCACTGCGGAGCGATCGCTTCCACCATTGACTAAAATGGTTAATGCAAGCATCGTGCAATGTCATTTCCGCATCAATGCGGTAAATTTTACCACCATTCCGACGCAAACGCACGCATAATTCCGGTTCTTCTCCCGCAATTAAGGTTGGATTAAATCCTCCAGCTTGTTTTAATGCAGCTACTCGTATCATCGAGTCGCCACCACAGTATTTAGCCTCTCCTATAGGGGTATTCCATTCAACATCACAGAGGAGATTATATACGGAGTGACGGGGAAATTCTTCTCTACGCCGACCGCATACTACCACAACTTGAGGTTGGTTAACTAGCTCATTCACCGCACTTTCCCACCATCCCTCTACAACCCGACAATCTCCATCAACAAACTGGACAAACTCAATATCAGGTCTGTGTTGTAGCAAATATTCCCACCCTGCATTTCTTGCCCGAGCAGCAGTAAAGGGGATGGATAAATCTAATTCCACAACGGCAACACCTAGAGAATAAGCCAATGCAACACTACCATCTGTAGATCCAGAATCTACATAAACAATGGTATTTCCTTCTTTGATCACAGATAGCAGACAACTTTTTAAGCGATCGCCCTCATTTCTGCCAATAATCACAACTCCTATAGAATACAATTTAATACCTCCTATAATAATTATTTAGTAATTTACACTTAGTCTTTTTCATCTTCTAGCAAAATATGAAGAGTTTGATATCTGTATTTTTTCAGGCATCTCTTTACCAAATTTTACCTGATTGACAGTAAAAGCTATTGTGAGAAACAATACCCAGTATAAATTAGTTTGGTACAATAACAAACTCTCTGTAATATTATTCAAAATCAAGAAAAACATAAAAGCTAACAGCCAAAGTTCTTCAGGTTTTCTAGTTGCATAAGCTTGTTTCAAAACTTGTGTAAAAGTAGTGAAATAGGTAATCAAAAAAAGTGACAAACCAATCAAGCCAAAATCAATTGCCAAATCGAGAAAGCCATTATGACCATGGGGTGGATGCCAGCCTGAACCAATTACTTGACCTACTTCAATTGCATATGGACTATGGGGTGCGAAAAATGCTCCACGTCCAAAACCCAACCATGGTCGTTCCATTAATCTATTTATCATTACACTCCAAATAGGTATTCTTCCCGTTAAGGTTGGGTCTCTTCCTAAACCGGTTAAAAGTTCTGCCCAATAGCTAACAAGACCTAGGGTAAAACAACCTAAAACCAAAATTCCCATATCTAACAAAATTACGCTTATCTTACCCCTCCATCTAAACCTTTGATAGATAAACATGATTAATAGAATTAAACCAAACAACACTAATGCGGTTCTGGATGTAGAAGTTAACATCAATAAAAATAAAAATCCAAAACCGAAATACTTAAATATTTTGAAGTTATTTATGGGTAGGTAAAAGCAGGTTAAAGACCCTAAAAGCATAGTACTACCAAGGGAATTTTTGTGTCCGTATATACCTTTCCATGCTCCTGTATGTTCAGCTGTGATATGTTTGCCAACTTGAGGTAGCCCTAGGGCACAAAGTATACTTAAAATACCTCCTATTAATAAAGTATATGCAACCAGTTTTATTTGCTCTTTCAAACTAAATCTACTAGCAAAATACAAGGAGAAACTGGTCATCATCCAAATATCCCTGGCATTAGACAGAGTATAATCTGGAAATTCTGACCAGATAAAAGAGAAAAAAGCGATGATTGACAATAAAAATAGCAATATATTTCTGCTAACTATTTTAATTGTACTTTGCCAAAAAACACAAATCAAAATAGTTGAACATCCCAAAATAAAAAACCGGACTAATGTAATCAAAAAACTAGGAAGTATCAGACCGAGAGAATTGATTCCAAAGGCTCCTGAAAAAAAAGTTAATCCTAAAATAATAAAAATATACTCGCCAAATCTGAGAAATTTATTCACTGTTTCATCCCCTCTAATGTGCCTGAATAAAAATCGTGTATTTGATTTTTATTTGATGGATATTTTTTGTTCAACATGACCACAACTGTTACATATAAAATCCAAATTAAGCTTCCTTGAGTCAGTAAATAACTCTCTGTAACGCTATTCATCGCTAGATAAGTGAGATAGGCTAAAGGCCAAAAATATTCTGGCTTTTGAGTTCCATAAGCGAGTTTCAGGGCTTTGGCAAAAGTCATCAAATAATTAATGATAAAAATTGATAAACCAATCAAGCCTACATCAAGTGATAAATCAAGCCAGCCATTATGACCTCCAGATGGAATCCATCCAGTTCCTATTACTTGACCAACTTCAATTGCGTGTGGACTTTTAGGAGCCCAAAATGCTCTAAGTCCATAACCAAGTAATGGTCTTTCCATTAATTTCGCTATCATCATACCCCACATTGGTGTACGCCCAGTCAAAGTATGGTCTCTTCCTAAACCAGTCAAAATTTCTATCCAATAAGTTAAAGTGACTAAGGCTATGCACCCTATAATTAAAATTCCTAAGTTTGCGAAAATAACACTTATTTTCCCTCGCCACCTAAAGTTTTGATAGAAAAAAACGATCAATATCAGTAGGATGGATATAATCAGAGAGGTTTTGGAAGTTGAAAGAAAAATTAAAAGTAATGAATAAATCAAACCGAAGTATTTATATAAATTTGAGTTTTCCTTCGGTAATGTAAAAAATGTCAATAAATTTAAAACCATCACACTACCGAGAGAATTTTTTTGCCCAAATACACCCTGCCATGCTCCTGGATGAAATTCATTATCTATGCCAATTCCAGGGAAAAAAACAGCAAAAAAACTACTCATAAAAGCTTGTATTAATAAACAACAAGCAATAATTTCTACTTGTTCTTTTAAATTACATCTTTGAGCAATATACAAGCCCAAAAGACTCATAAATAAAATTTCTATAGCAATATTTAATGAAAATCGGGGAAAATCTGACCAGATGAATGATAATAACACTAATATAGTTAATATTGTCAACAGGATATTTTGTCTCAATGCAATGAGATTATCTTTCCAAAATATACAATTGATAATAACAATACTTGCCCATGTGGAATATTTAATTAATGTGATTAAATTTTGCGGAATTAGACCTACTTCGGAGAATCTATATAATGTACCTAGAAAAACTGTTAATCCTAGGATTATAAAAATTCTTTCGGCAAGTTTCAGAAATTTGTACATATTTCTATGCCTTATTTTTTCTGACAGACATAAAGCTGCATTAAATTGACATAAAAATGCAAGTTTTAATGATATCTTTTCCATCTAATACAGTTAAAAATTTGTCATATACATATTATTATTTATATGAGTATGATAAAAATTAGAATAAGTTTGATATAGATGATTTATACGTTTTTCATAGGTTTTTTCAAAATAATGGTTGCTGGCAAATTCTAGAGATTTAAATGACATTTCTTTAATCATAGGTCTATTATTATTTAATTCCGCAATTTTCTTAGCCATTAACTTTGGTTCATCTATATGAACTAACCATCCAGCTTGGGAATATTTTACAATTCCAGCAAAAGCTTCATTTGCGTAACCAATGATGGGTACACCACAAGACATAGTTTCCAAATAAGTACAGGAAGGATCGCCCTGTCTGTGACAGCAAACGAATAAATCTATATTATGTTTGATAAAAGGTATCAGTTGAGAATGAAAATTCAACGATCCCATTAATTGCACAAAATTTTGCAGACCTTTTGCAGTGATTTGAGACTGCATTTCGTCTTTCAGCTTCCCATCACCGCAGATAAACATTTTGTAGGGAACCCGAAGTTCCCGAAGTTCATGAGCAATATCTATCAGATCTGTGACTCCTTTGATTTTTACCAGTCTACCAGAAAAACATAAGCGCAATGGTTGTTTGCGATCGCATAAATTTTTAGCCCTTGCTTGAATATCTTCATTTTTTGCTAGTAAGTCTTGAGGAACTCGATTATCAAAGTATAAAAGTGCGTTGCTATTAATTTGGCGATATACTTCATAAGTAGGAGTTCCATTAGAATGGACTCCGCTGGCTATTTTAATTGCTTGTGCTAGTTTCTTCTCTAGATTTTCTTCCCATAAATTTCTTCGCCAACGCAGAATTGGATTATTTGTATTCAAAGCTTTAATTTGCTTTCTAGTATTCACTGTACATTCGGAGTAATAAATACTGGGAACATTAGCTATCTGGCAGTATTTACTGATATTGGTATATTTATGTCCCGCACTAATATATACAATTGATGTATTCTGGGAGAATGTAGCAGGGCCCAGATGGTTGGCAGATATTATTTCTAAATCAAATGGTAATTGACGAGGATTAACTGCAACCGTTTGCATAACTTCTGATTTATTCGGGTCTTGTTCAACTAAAACTCGCATCTTTCCCGGCCAAAGGTGAGAAAATAGAACCATTTCATCTAAAAATTTTCTTACCATTTGGACTTTTGTCGGAGAGAGACATTTAACTTGATATGTATTAATTAATGTTAGTTTTATTTGGCTTTTATGCATCATTAAACCTTTGCTCAAATATTAGATAGATAAGTAAGTTCAAAAGCCTATTAGCATGAAATTAGATATTAATCGCAGTAATTATAGAAAAATCTATTTGATATACTGTTTAATCAACTGACTCCGTCTTTGAAAGACAGTTTCTTCATCAAAATGCCGACCAGATAGGGCTGCACAGCGAGTTAATTCACTCAATCGATTGCGGTCTGCATTGAGTTCAACCACTTGTTCTGCTAATTGTTGCCAATTATTCATTGGTACGAATACACCACCTCCATCTTCAGATACAAGCCCTAAAGGATAGGCACTGCTATAACCAACAATCGGACAACCAGAAACCAATGACTCCACTAAACATCGAGGAGACTCCGGTGTTTTGTGGCAGAAGAGAAAAATATGACTTTCTCTGATAGTTTGTAATAGTTGATGGCGATCGCTCACAAAACCAACTAAATTTACCCGATCGCAAATGCCCAAATCTTTAGCTAGGGACTTCATTTTTGAGAGAAGGGGACCATAACCCATCCAAGTTGCTTGAAAGTTGATCCCTAATGTGTGGATATGGTGCAAGCTGCGAAGCCAGTCCAATGGACCTTTCATCTCAGCAGCACGTCCTGCATAACAAATTTGCAAAGTACTTCCAGATAATAATGAATCAATTTTTCGGTTCAGGCTAGAAATATCAATTTGGTCGGACTTCTGTGTATGAATGTTGTAAACACAATAGGGATGTTTGCTAAATGGTGAAAATTCCAAATAACAGTCTTGACCCTGAAAAAGTCCTAATTCACTTTTGGAAATTAAATATTGATGATAAGGCTTTAGTAAAGGTAGGGTTAAAAATTCTTTGATGCGACGCTTCCAAGGTAAACTGGATAATGTTCTATGAATAACTTCGTATTCCACTGCATCTGTCCAAACAGCGTAGGGTCGCCCTTGTTTAATAGCTTCTAAACAAGCAATCGCTCCCCAACCTCCAATCAATCCCCAAATATTAAAACAAAGATATTTACATTCTTCTATTTTTTCTTTCAATAACTTTCTTGTGGCTGCATATGTCCGAACAAAGTTTTGCATTGTGTATGCCCAGGGTAGGGGTATCAATTCGACTTTGTGGGCACAAGGCAAATCAGCGATCGCTTGCCAATTTGTTCCGGCAGTTGATGCATCACTTTTGTTTAGTATATGCTCTGGTAATGTAATACAAGCAAAAACAACTTGGTCAAAATTTTCTGTCCAGCGCGTAAAATCTTGGCAGGTTTGATCGTCAAGACCAAATTGACCGTTCAATTCTCGCAATATCACAGGGTTAACTAGTAACAGTTTCTCTTTCATAATCCCTTTCGGTACGTACCCAAATCTTTTGAGGTTTAATTAGGAAGTTTAAGTAGACTGGAATTTTTCCCATCACATAAAAAGGAATAATTAAAAGCTGGGTTAAAGGTAATTCCTGAGCTGCAAATCCAGCCCAAGCTGTCAAAATTGCAGTTAAAAAACACAATCCAGCTATTGCTGAGAGTAGAGCAGGTATCCATGAAGTTCCCACCCAGGCGAACAGCACAGAAACTGTCATTATTGCTAGCCAAAGGACAGCTAGTAGAGATAGAGGGGGGATGCACAAATCAAGAGTACTAATCAACAAGTCAAACCTTTTTTGACGTACAGCTTGCTTGACTAAAAGTGGAACGTAAGTCCCCATAGTTTGTAAATGACCGTGTACCCAGCGAGTTTTTTGACTTTTAGTTGCTCGTTCTTGCTGGGGAAAATACGCAGTTACTTTGGCTGATTGACAAAACTCTGGTGCATATCCAGCGATGCTCAAATCTAAACCTAGTTTTAAATCTTCAACCAGATGACCCGTAGCCAGATTAACTTGACTAATCACAGACCAAGGGAAAGCCATACCCGTACCATTTAACAAGCAAGACTGTCCCAGGTGATTTAATCCACGGGGACGCACTAAATTCCTGACGATATTGGACAATTGAGCCACAAGTTTCTTTGATGACTGAGAGTCTGTTGGTGTTGTCATCAAATAGGTTCCTTGAACTGGTTTACCTGTAGCGATCGCATGTTCACTTAATTTTTCAATTGCTCCTGGGTGGACGGTGCAGTCAGCATCGATAATTACAACTGCATCAGGAGGTTGTTTCTCCAGATATTTTAAACCATAATCTAGGGCATATCCTTTACCTCTAAGTTCTAGGCTGTGTCGTTCAATCACCGTAGCACCCTTGCCATGAGCTATTTCGGCTGTAGTATCATTACAGTTATCCGCAACAACTATTAAGCTATCCTGTGGTTTTAAACCAGGGATTAATCGATCTAATGTGGTAGCGATCGTTAGTTCTTCGTTATGGGCTGGAACTAAGACTGCCACTTGAATATCTTGCCAATTCCTCTTATTTATTAGAGGATTAATTGATGTATTACTTGGTAAAACAGCAGCAATACATTCAACTAAAAACAAGAGGCAAATCATAACTAAAATCACAGAAATAAGTAACAGGAAAATACCAGTTACAAAAATCATCAATTGACTAATTGGCATTGAATTAACACCCTAATAACTTTCAAAATTAATTGGTAGGCACTTTAAATACTAGTAGTCCACCACATTAGTTATGAGGGGTATTGCATCAGTCCTATTTATAGGACTTTTGCTATTAGCCAGGGACTTAGAGTCCCTGGCGGATTGGATGTCCACCCCGCAAAATTAATGTGGTCGAGTACTAGTGTTCCACCACATTAATTCTGAGGGGTATTGCATCAGTCCTATTTATAGGACTTTTGCTATTAGCCAGGGACTTAGAGTCCCTAGCGGATTGGATGTCCACCCCGCAAAATTAATGTGGTGAAGTACTAGTGGTCTACCACATTAGTTATGAGGGGTATTGCATCAGTCCTATTTATAGGACTTTTGCTATTAGCCAGGGACTTAGAGTCCCTGGCGGTTGGATGTCCACCCCGCAAAATTAATGTGGTCGAGTACTAGTGGTCTTTCCCATTAGTTGTGAGGGGTAAAAGATCCCCGACTTCTTGAAGAAGTCGGGGATCTAAAAAATACCCGCGACTCATCAAAACTAATGAAATGGAGTGGTAGATATTTGATGTGAGACGATTTTTGCAGGTATACCGACAGCGGTTGCTCCTGGTGGAACATCCTGCAAAACTACAGCATTGGCTCCAATTCTGGCATTATCTCCAATAGTGACATCACCTAAAATCGCCGCTCCAGAACCAACCTCTACATTTTTACCTAGCTTTGGCGCGTCCATAGGTCGCTCCGGATAGCGCATTCCTAAAGTCACACCTTGTCGAATCATACAATCATCACCAATAGAAGCATGGGCATGGATAACTATTCCTCCTTGATGTTCAATCACCACACGACGACCGAGATGTGTGGTATAAAATAGCTCTATTCCATAGGAATTGCGTATTTTTCGGTATAACATCCCATAGATAATTTTCAAAGGTATTTGCAAAAATTTAGATTTAACTGTTGTCCTCCAAACTCCAAATCTATGAACGACTACAGCACGAAACCCTGGTTTGGTCCAGTCGCTACCGTGGGCTATCCAATCTTCTTTTAATGTTTGCCAGAGGTTATAATGAACATATTTTTCCTTTTGGTATAAATTGTCTGGAAAATTTATTTGTACACCCATTACGCACCCTAATTTTGATTTTTGATAGACTACCGCGATCGCCTGTAATCCAATTTATCTATGCACCCATTCTCCAACGTTTGTGTCACTCACCCCTTGATTTCCTCTGGAATCGGAATAATAAAAGTAGTTATCAGGCTCTTGCTTAACATTGACACCATTAGTCACCATTCCTAAAATATTTGCCTCAGAACGCTCTAAAAGTGACTTAGCAGCTTCGGCACTGGCTGAGTCTACCACTTTCGGTCTTGCTACCAGCAAAACTCCATCCACCATTTTCCCAAGTACTGCCGCATCAGCAGTACCAGCTAAAGGAGGAGTATCGAATATTACGTACTCATAATCTTGAGACAACTTTTCTATTAAAGATGCCATACCGTCAGAATCAATTAATGCTAAGGGATTAGGAGGTTGAACCCCAGCAGTAAGAACGGATAAATAATTAGTGCCTTTTTTTACAGCTAGTGAAAATTCATCTTGACCTACAATCACATTACTTAAACCTGATGAGTTGATCGAACCCCACAGATGATGTTGTGATGGCCGACGCATATCTGCATCAACCAGCAAAACTCGTCGTCCTGTTTGAGCTATAATCCCGGCTAAGTTAGCAGCAACCTCTGACTTTCCTTCACCAGCGACAGAACTGGTAACAACGATTGTGCGAACTTTTTTATGGCTAATAAATTTCAGATTTGCTTGCAGCATTTGGTATGCTTCATGAATCACTGTACGGGGAGAGGAAGCTGCAATTACGCGATTTGATATATTATCTCCCATCATTTTCAAATAGGGAGATATATTATTAGTTTCAAATTTGGGAATTAATCCCAACATAGTGTAGCCAAAAAATTTCTCAATCTCTTTAGTAGTCTTCAAAGTTCTGTCAATTAAATCGACAAAGAATGCTGCGGATACGCCCAATAAAGAACCAACAAAGACACCACCTCCCAATAACAATATTGTCATTTTAGATATTATGGTTTTCTTGGGAACCCTTGCTGGTTGAACTACTCTCGCATTACCAATAGTTTGCTTTTCTGCTACTTCTATTTCTTGCAATCTAGTCGCCAGATTTTCGTAGTCAGTTTTGGCAATAGATAACCTGCGTTCTAAATTTCCTTGGAATTTTTCTAAGTTAGGGAGAATACTCAGCCTTTTTTGATAATTTTCTCGAAGATTAAATAAAGTTTGTAGTTTTTTGTCTAATCCTTGGGTTTGAGTCGTTAACTGAATATATTGACCTGCTAGTTCCTCTTTAATCTTCCCCATTTGTAAATTTTTGGGGGAAATATACGACCTATTTTTTCCTAGAATCCCATCTACACGCTGCTTTAATAAAGTAGCTAGAGCTATTTCTTGTTCCTTAAGGTCGATTAAAATTGGATGGTTCTCTGTGTATCTTCCTTGGACAGTGGCAAGTTGGGCTTGCACTTTTTGCTGTTCGTTTAAAACTTCTTGTACCCCAGGTATCTGACTTAGGGATGTAATTTCTAAAGCCTGTTCTCTAGCCAAATTTAATTGGCTTTTCATCTCCATTTCCTGGGCTTTGATATCTGCTAGCTGAGTTTGAGTTTGATTGATTTGTTCGTTTAATTTGCTAATATTAGCAATTGCAGCACTAGATTCCTCTTTTAAATTAACAGTATTATTTTTAAGCCTAAATTGCCGTAAGGCTTCTGCTGCTAAATCCAACTCTCTTTTCGCAGAAGGTAGCCTTTCTTTGATAAATTCACCAGCAGCAATAACTTGAGTGCGATTGGAAGCAATGTTATTGTCAATATAAGTTTTCATCAACTGATTAACAACTGCTGCTGCTAATTCAGGATTTGCTGAGTTGTGAGAAACTTTTAGTACGTCTGTCCCTACAATTGGTTCGACTTTAATTTTTAGCGACTCGATGTCAATAACCTTACCTTTTTCATCTTTCAAACCTAAGGTATTGATAACTTCTTGCAACATCGGTTCAGAATTGACAATTACAGCTTGGGTTTCTAGGGGATTACCCTCACGCATGATAGATTCTAAATCGCCAACTTTTTCCCCTGCTTTTGTCAGTGATGAAATTCTATCTGATTTGAAAAGCAGCATTCCGTTAGCTTGGTATTGAGGTTTTTGTCTTAATACAACAAATCCAGATAATCCCACTGAAGCACAAAACACTGCTGCTGCAATTAACCAACGACGCTTGAGAACCAGCCAATATTGCTGAATATCGACTTCCTCTAAATAGCCTTTTACTTGCATGTTTTCCATAAAATTGCCAGAATTTATTAAATAAGATTTTTGGAGTTGTATATTTGCGGAATGAATCGGTGGATAAAACCATCCAAGGCTCATTCCTAATTGGGCAAAATCATCCCATAATTTGGCAATGCCAGGTTTTTGTATTTACCAATTTTACATAATTGTCTAGCTGTTAAGATACTCACTCTCAAAACAAAACTTTAAAACTGTTTGAAGAAATTCCAAGGACGATTCTCTGAACTTTCTTCTGCAATTTTTTTGATTACACAAATATTGTCAGGAAGAAGCTTTATGCCTTGGGAATCTCTTTCCAAGGGATTTTGAATCCAACGTTTTATATATCTCTGTATCCGTTTTCGCAAATTAGAACGGGGTCGGATTTTCACAATTTCATACATTCTATTTCTTAATATAAAATACAAAACTTTCCTGATTCCAGGCATCCAAATATCATCAAAAGCGATATATCCCCCTACTTTTAATAATTTGTCAATGTAAAAAAAGTCTAACAAAGCATAATCAAAGTGATGAGAGCCATCAATAAAGGCGAAATCTATTTTTTCTCCTTGAGTTAAAAGCTGAGGTAGAACTTCATGGGAATTTGCTTCAAATAAACGGAAATTCTCTGAGAGACACGCTCTCTCGATATTCAGTAATCCAATGGATTTCCATTCAGTACTCTGGTTTGGATCTATGGCAATATGTTGTCCCGAACCTTTATCTTTATGAGCTTGACAAATGAACATTGTAGATAAACCATAAGCCATACCTATTTCGAGTGTTCTTTGGAAATTATTTTTTTTGATTAACTCATCAAAAAGTGTTCCAATCTCGTAAGGAGTAGCTGTAGGAAAAGGATTAATTATATTCCCTTTCTCATCTTGAACTGATTTTGATTCATAGATACTTGTTAGTAATTGATTCATGGTTTACTCTCTTTGGAGTTATAGATACTTATGGATAATTGATTGATTATTTACCCTCTGTTTGGCACGATAATTAGTAGGCACCCTTCTTTCGTAAAACTACTTCAAATGTTGCCAGTAAAATTTTTAAATCTAACCAAAATGACCAATTCTCGATGTATGAGATATCTAATTTGACTCCATCTTCAAAATTATCAATATTAGAACGACCAGAAACTTGCCACAGTCCAGTAATCCCAGGTAATACTTCTTGACGAATAAAATGTTTAGTTTGGAATTTTTCCACATCTCTTAGTGGGAGAGGACGAGGACCCACTAAACTCATTTGCCCTAGTAAAACATTAAAGATTTGAGGTAATTCATCTAAACTGTAAGACCGTAAAAATTTACCTACTCTTGTAATCCGAGGGTCATCTTTTATTTTAAATAAGACACCATCCTTAATTTGATTTTTTGCTTCTAAACTGGCCTGCAATTTTTCTGCATTGGCAACCATTGTCCGAAATTTCCAAATTTGAAATTCCTTTCCATGCAAACCAACTCGTTTTTGCTTAAAAAATATGGCTCCAGGGGAATCTAACTTAATCAGTATCGCAATTCCCAAATAAAGAGGGGAAAGTAAAATTAATAGTATTGTTGCACCACACAGGTCAAATAACCTTTTGATCCAAAAATCAATCCCTGTAACAATCTGCCCTGGAATTGTCATACAAGGGACTTCACCTATCATGGCAACTTCTGATTTTGGATGATAACTTTCAATTTGATTTGGTAAAATTCGCAAGACAATACCGGATGTATGGAAATTCCAGCAAATATATAGGCGATTTTTAATCGAGTTCCAAGAAACAAAAACTTCCTCTATCCCTTGTTTATGTAGATAATCAAAAGTTGCTTCTCGGTTCTTTAAATCTAAACAGCTAGGCTCGGCGACTCCTTGGACTGTGTAGCTATTCTCTTGCTCTACTATCCGAAGATATTTATCTTTCTCTTCTGGCTCAGTAATTAGGAAAGCAGAATGAAGTAGAATTTCTTTGCTACGAAGCAAATTAGCCGCCACATCAAAAGTAAAGCGAGCAGTACAAATAAAAGCTATTGAAAAAAGCCAAGAGAAAAGAAAAGTTAAACGAGATAAATATGTATCTGCTCCACCTAGAAAAACAACCAGCAATAAAAAAAGCTCAGATAGAGATATGGCTTGAATTAAACCAAGATAATTACGGCGTTGTTTTCCAGGCGAATATAATTTGTTTACCGCATTTATGCTAATACTAACTGTGACAAACAGTAGTTGCCAGGGAATATTATCTGGTTGAGTAAAATATGAACTATTACCATAGACAATCGCTAAATTATATGCCAAATTTAGAGACATAACGTCTAGCATAATCAGGGTAATTATCCGCAAAAGTCTAATGGGGAATCCCCTTTGTATGATGGTTTTTCGCGGAGACCTGATATCTGGTTTAAAAGTTGTAGTTGGTATTGTTATATAAGACATGATTAGCTTTGCTTCTCGATAGAATTAAGATTGTACAGATGTTTGTAGTAGCTATTAAAAGCTTTTTTCAACCATGCTTTAAATAAACGCAAAAAGAATAATGGATTCCCAATCACATAACGTTCCCACAACCTCTGTGGTTCTGTGAAGAACCTTGACAACCACTCCATTCCGTTATCGGTCATCCAGCGCGGGCCCCTGTAGACTGAACCTGTATAAAAATCAAGACAGGCTCCTAAAGGTAAAAATACTTTAGCATCAATTCTATCTAAGTTTTTTTGAATCCAATTTTCCTGTAATGGCATCCCAAAGCCGACATACAAAATATCTGGTTTAAATGCATTGATTTGTTCAATTACAGATGCATTTTCTTTCCCGGACTTCTCAAAATATCCGTGATGTCCTTTAATCTTTAAGTTCGGAGCGATCGCTTTTAGTTTACTAATAGCTTTGTCTACTGTACCTGGTTTACCTGCCAATAGGAACAAAGACACATTTTCTCGTTCGCAAGTTAATGCCAAATTTTCAATGTAGTCCGGACAAGTCATGCGATGGGATGAATCCATACAACAGCCACAAGCTTTTGCTCCTAACAGTACGCCAAATCCATCGCAAAAGACTAAATCTGACTTATTGATAAAATCTTTGTACCAAGGTAGTTCATAAGCAAAGTTCATTGCTCGAACATTGACGTTACTGATAGTGGTTTTTTTGCTTAACTTTGCTGCTTTTACTGTATAATCAATCAATTCCTCGACTTTGAGCTTGTGAAATCTAGTCCCTAATAACACCACTTCATCAAACATTTGCATCCCTAAACCACCCTAGTACGTTTTGTCGAAGGTTATTAATCAAGTGCTCTAGCCAGAGTAAAATCTTGCTATATCTGCAAGAATTGGAACATCTCTATACTTTGTTTATTTAAAGACTGAACTACGAATTAGATACAATAACAACTTTTGCAGATAAAATTGTCTGCAAATCTGCGATGTTTTTTGTGGACATGAATACTTGTGAGACCTACCTTGCTTTGCAGGTTTCATGCAAATATCAGTTTTCTAAGTCATACATGATTAATTAAGATGTAGATAATCCCACATACACTAGTTGAAAATGCCTGGGTAAAGTTGTGACTCAGCATTTACTGAAATAGTTATTTCCTTGGTACTTTATTAGCTCCGCGATCGCTAATAGGAGCTAAAGTAAGTAAACAGCTAAAAATGCTGAGAATCTTTTTTGGTAAAATTCCAAAGCTTTTACGACTCCCCAGCTAGTTATGTTGTCGAAAAATAACTGAATACTTCTGTTCGCCTATATTAGTTATATTTCGCCAGCAAGACTCCACCTAGGTGAAGATGATGCTCAGTTTGTTTGACGATAGATAAATGCCCCATAGGTTAGACTCACCTCAGATTTGATAGTAGAATACAAATAGTGATGCACACCCTAATACGTTTATTCTTTTTTGATTCAGCAAGTGTAATTATACACGTGCATATGCTTTGAGTTATGTAAAGTTTTGATGAAGAAAAATAGGAGAATATGTTAATAAGTTAAGGCTCTTCCCTAGGTACTATGGCAAGCTATGAGTTAAATATGTAAAATTTAGGCTAAAGTCAAGGATAAAACGCCCAAATTGCTGCAAAAACGTCAAAGATAATGTAAGATACCCATTTTTATTATCTAACAAGGATTTCAGGCTTTTTATGATATGATTCGCCATGACAAGTACCGAAGAGCCAAAGTTGAAAAAATTACGTAATATTGATTTTTGTCCACGGAAATAATATCAACAGCGATCGCTCCTAATCCCGATATTGTCGCCAATCCTCTAGTAGTATAACTTGAACTTATTATTAATTGCGGTTATTAGCTAGATAGTAATATCACAATTGTGTATGCAGAAAGTACGAGTATGAGATTAAGATATAAACAAATCTTACTGCCAATTAAACTACTATCGATAGTTCTTATACTGACTGGCATTGGACTAGAACTATGGAATCTTTCTGCAAATTTCGTGACCACACAAATATCCGAGAGTCTCCATCCTATTGTTTGGTTTGCCCGCTTTGTTGTTGGCGCACATTTGATTGAGGGGATAATAGCTGCTTACTTTGCACCAAGAAAGAATAAGATAGCCTTTAAATACGCTGCTTATACTTTTTTTGTGGGTACAGTTGGATTATTAGAATTATTTGATCCAGAGAACGAATAATTTAAAATACTCTTGGTTTTGGCAAGAAACTGTCATTTCATTTATCAGTTACCCCATCGATAAATCGAAGGGCTAATGAAACTCACAAAAAAATTTTTGATTCCCCACCAATAAATCCACACGGCTTGTATTCTGTTTATTTTTTGTCAATAAAAAATAGAATATTTTAAGTTCAGTCGTTATCAGCAGGGGGCAGGAATGCCCGCCCCAAGCTATAATTACATCTTAAATTCGCGCCCGGAGTGCAGGATTAGGAAATAAATTTCTAAATCCAGCTTGACGCTGTTGAGTACTTTCTTGAGTTTTTTTCCATAAGCTCTCATAGTAGAAAAAGACTACACCCAAACCACGGCTTTTAGCAGCCCTTACCTGGGATTGAATTTGTCTCATGGGAACCGGCTTATTACGTAACCCAGCCATAATACCGACTCCGGTGGAAATTCTTTGCTGGGCTTCTTCCATTTCTGGGCGGGAAATTTTAGCTACAAAACTCTGTTGATTATGGCGGTAAACCTGTACTACTAGTTCATCAACAATATTTTGGCGTACCCAAGCCAGCCAATCTTGTAGTTGTAATTTATAGGCAAAGTCATAGTAATTAGGAGAAACAGAGAAAATCACATGGGGTTTTCTAGCCTTTACCGCTTGGTTTAGGTTTACCATAAATTCTGTGATTTTATCAGCACGCCATTTTACCCAATCTGCATCGTCAGGATTACTGGGGGGTGCTTTCTCCATTTCTTGGGTATATAAAGCCACAGTATATTTATCGTAACCAAACTCACGAGGTAAACTCATGTGGTCATCAAACTGAATCCCATCAACATCATATCTAGTTACAACTTCTAGTATGAGGTTAGTGATGAACCGTTGTACCTCTGGGAGAAAAGGATTCAGCCAAGCAACCTCACCCGCAGCACTAATAGAAGTTTGACTACCATCCCGCTTCTGTGTCAGCCAATTGGGACGGTTTAAAGCCAATTCTGAAGTCAGGGGAGTCATGAAACCAAACTCAAACCAGGGAATTACCATTAATTTCTGACGATGGGCTTGATTTATCAAGTCAGCCAGAATATCTTGTCCATTTTTACCGCGAAAGAAAAAGGGAATACCAACTTGCTTCGCCACAGCACTAGGATACTTGGTATAACCTGAGTTCCAAACTACGGGATAAATGGTATTAAAGTTCAACCGGCGTAATTTAGTGACAGCATCCAGCACTTTGGAACGAGACTTGAGTACATTAAAATCATTGGTAGTCATCCATACACCACGAATTTCCTGACGGGGTATTTGGGGGACTGGAGGAATTAGAGGAGCTTGAGGAACTTGAGGAACTGGAGGAGCTTGAGGAACTTGGGGAACTTGAGGAACTTGGGGAGTTGGATATACTGGATTTAGTGGAGGCAATTGTGCGATCGCAGGACTAAAACTTTGTGCCACCAATACTGTAACTAATGATACTACAAATAGGAATGTAAGAAGTTTCTTTTTAAATTGTCGCCAAAGTTGAAAAATCAAGTCTAATGTAGTCGTCATAGAAATTACAAGGATTGCTGATTCATCAATTAACAGTTAATAATTCATTGGGTATGTGTCAAAGCACAGTAAAATAGGTGACGCATTTATTCATTCAGTAGTGCCCTGGTTAGCAATGCCAAATATGTTGACTCAGATGTGGCAGAATAATTATGAATTAGTATTAGTAATGTTACATATAAAATATTTAATATAGTTATTCCTGATCGCTTTATAAATTAATTTTGTGAAAGCAAGAAACAGGAGTATATAAAATGCGCCTCGAACACTTATGTGATATGGGACTTGCCTACCGGGAAGAATCGTTTTACCAGGGTAAATTCGTTGTGGCTTGTCCCTATGAATCCCAAGAAGCCTCAGCTTATGGTGAGGGAGATGGCTGGATACTGATTTAATAAATAATCGCAACACATCATATCAAATCCGTTTATATCGGAATTATAATTCATACTAAGTTGCATTCAAAGATAGTACCCAGTCATTGCGACGTTCGCTCTTAGCGTTCCCGCAGGGTAGGCAGCAATCTCATTGACTCGAACTACTATGATAGAACGCAACTTGGTATCAGATGCAACCAGAAACGATATCACTCGGTAGAGATGTAGCAATGCTACCTCACCGAACAAGAATCTATTTGTCCCATTCTTTTTTGAAATTGGTATTATTTTCTAGTGGAGCAATCTTGTCTCTCACCACACTCCTTACGATTACGGGCGTTCCGCGCACACTATGTGAGAGCGGGAGAGTTTCAACAGCTTGACTTTTGTACGAGACTTTCCAGTTTCTCAATCCTAGCTAAAGCAGACATCAGTTTTTTCTGCCTTTTTTCTGGAGATATATCGGGTTCGCAAACCAAGCTTTCCAGGCAATTTTTCATCCCAGATAGAAGGTTTTGTAACTCATTGGAGGTTTCTACATGGCTGTTACTGGATTGTTTATCGGTAGGTAAAGACTGTTTTAATGGATCTTGATTATGAGACGAATTTTGATCTTTTTCAGTTTCTATTTGTTGAACTGTATGCTGCAAGGTTTCAATCACACCATACATTTCCATCGGGTCAAATATTCGCAGTAGATTAGTTTGAGTAACTATACCCAAACCTTTGCCCCAATCCCAAGATACAACTAATCTTTGTACGTTACGGCGCAGCATTTCTTGATGGGCTGTCCACAGAGAATCTTCTGGGGAAAGCAAAAACAGTGGCGTACTCATGACTGTTTCAGCCTTTAGTTGAGACAAATCCAGCTGCAAAGCCCCAAACTGGACAATGTCTCTTTCTGTGATAATTCCTACAGGAATAGTCCCCACATGCTCTAACTCAGACTCAATCTCTTCAGTAATTACTACACAACTAACCTGATGCTTTGCCATTAATTTGGCGATATGCATGACTGAAGTTGTCATTGGAGCATGAATCAATTTAGTTGTCATCACCTCAGATACGCGCCTGAGTTTGAGGAGATTTGCAGGGCGTAATACCCGTCTAATACTTTCTGGGGAAACAACCCCTAATAATTCACCTTCTTCCCCTACCACTGGTAAATGGCGAATCCGATAGCGACGAAACAAAAATAGAGCCGCAAAAATATCCTGACAAGCCGATTTTGGCAGAGTAATCACCGACTTTACCATTACAGAACCAATTGTGACTGCTTCAAAGTTAATCCCACCCGCTGTTAGCCGTACAATATCTCTCTCTGTAAAAATACCTATTAATTTCGTATTCTCTGTGATTAAAATGCAACTAGAACGCGCCTCATGCATGGCAGGAAAACTTGAAGATGCCTTTTCAGTAGAGACCATACAACTACTGCCCCTAGTTTTATGCATTAAATCAATCACTGTCACCAGTGGTGTATCCGGAGAAACAGTCAAGGGTTGATGGTCAATAGCCGCTTCTATAATTGGGGTGCAAATTAACGGGTCATCCAGTTGCATGGCTAACTTGTTTGGCTTGATTTGGCTTGATTTGGTTTTATTTGGCGATCGCTAATAGACATTATGACAATTAAGAATTACAATTAGGGATGTAACAAAGCATAAGCCTATAAGCTTTATCCAAATAAGCTTTTAGCTCCTTAAAGGTTAATGAAATGATTTAGCAACTTACATCTCCCGCCTGTTAGCACATTATCAGGTTATTTACACATTTTCAGAGTTACTTTCTGTGGCAGAATTTTCTTTAGATTTATTCACACCAGATATTCTGGGTGTTTTGCCATAAAGTCTATCTAGAACTCGCTTTACGGAGATTCGTTTCCACTGGTGACCACGCTTAGTTTGATAACCATGCTGATTAAGCCAGTCGGCTACTTGTTGTAGGGATTTACCAGATTTATGATGACGGCGAATCAAGTCTATTACTTGCTGTTCCTGGGGTTCTTCTACAAGTTCACCATTCGCAGAAGTGAGACCAAAAGCAGGTGAGCCATAGCCAGCATAACCTCCCTGAGCCGCCTTAAGTTTCCGTCCCCGTTCTAGCCTTTCCCAAATTTTTTTTCCTGGGGATTGTTCAGCAGTCATATTCGTTAGGATAAAGTGATCTTTGTCAATATGGTAACTCAGGTTCTATGGGTCAAACAATTTTGGATTTTAGATTGAACCCATCTCTGTTCTCATAGTATTCCCTTAGGGTAGGTACAAACTTTAATTAAGAATTAATCAGTTAATCAATCGAGAATTGAACAACTGAGAATGTTAATAGGAGGTGGCTGCAATGGATAAAAATCAAATAGTTCGTTGCCCTAACTGCGGTAGTTTTGCTAAACGGCACTTCTTTAGCAGTTCTCAAACTATTTATATGAAATGTCCGGAGGAGCAATTGACTCAGACAGAATGCCCAAGCTGTGACTATCTGATGGTCATGTGTTCTCTAAATGGGCGTGTTGTAGAAGCTTACGCACCAGGTAGACCAAATCAGATAATTTCTAGATATCCAAATGCAGATAACCCAGACAATGTCAGCTCTGTGGCTCAACATATTTCGTCAGCAAAAACAAATTCATCTCCCAATCAAGTGACTATTTATGCTATCTAATAAAAATATTAGAAAGTACTGGCAATTAATTAAAATAGGAATCGCTTATGACCTAAGATAATAGTGAATTGACCTAAAGAATTGACTTTTTTTATTAACTCAAATCACAATAACCGGGGAATCTAGTAATGATGAAAGCTCAAGATATTATGACCAAAGACGTAGTCACCATTCGTGGTTCCGCCACGGTTGCTGAAGCAACGTTACTAATGAAAGAGAAAGGACTGCGGGCTTTGGTTGTAGATTGTCGCCATGAGGATGATGCCTATGGCATGATCACGGAGACAGATATTGTCTACAAGGTAGCAGCTTACGGCAAAGATCCCCAACAAATGCGAGTTTATGAAATTATGACCAAACCCTGCATTGTGGTCAATCCAAGTTTAGGTGTGGAATATGTAGCTCGGTTATTCGCCAATACTCGCATCCGCAGGGCACCTGTGATTAAAGACAAACTATTAGGCATCATCTCCATTAGCGATATCCTCACAAAGAGTGACTTTGTGGAAAGGCCAAAAGAACTGTTGTTAAAAGAGAGAATTCAAAAATCAATTGAAGAAGCTCGCGCTATTTGTAGTGCTAAAGGTACTGATTCCAAAGAATGTGCCGCAGCTTGGGATGAGGTAGAGGAGCTGCAAGCAGAAGCAGCCCATCAAAAGGCAGAACCCATGATATCAGCCAAAACTTCCTTTGATGAATATTGTGCAGCCAACCCTGACGCACCTGAATGTCGGATATATGATGATTAGTAAATATTCGTTAATAATTATCCATTTCCCAGTGTTATCTACCCAAAGTGTTATTCTACCGTAAGAGGACGAACATATGGCAACTTACAAAGTCAAATTAGTCAACGAAGCCGAAGGACTAGACAAGACTATTGATGTGGCTGACGACCAGTATATTTTTGATGCTGCGGAGGAAAACGATATAGACCTCCCAGTATCATGCCGTTCTGGTTCTTGTTCTAGCTGTGCTGGCAAAATGATCGCAGGGACAGTAGATCAGTCAGACCAAGCTTTCTTAGATGATGACCAAATTGCAGCAGGTTTTGTCCTCACCTGCGTTGCCTACCCCACTTCTGACTGCACAATTCAAACCCACCAAGAAGACGCATTGTATTAAATTTTCGTACTTAAGCTTTCACACTTGTAATTAGGTTAAAAAATTCCCCATGACTACAGCCACTTACATCCAAGATAGTGATTTTGACCAGCTTTTAAAGTATTCAGGACCTGTAGTAGTTGATTACACAGCAAGTTGGTGTGGTCCTTGTAAATTGATTAGTCCTTTCATAGACAAATTAGCAGAAGAATATGAAGGTCGTGCCAAAGTTGTGAAGCTCAGTCTTGATGACAACAAAGAAAGTGCTAAAAAATACGGTATTAAGAGTATTCCCGCTGTTCTCATTTTTAAAAATGGTGAGGAGGTAGAACGTCTAATAGGCAAGGCTCCCTATGAAACCTTTAGTGATGCACTAGAAAAACACCTTTAGTTTCAGCTCCATAGTAAGGGCACGGCATCCGCATACCCTCGGTATACAGAATCATTGTGCGATCGCCGTGTCTCTACGGAATAATCTATATGAAGCTAGGCATTTAAATCTAGAACAATTCAAGTTTTTGTCTAAAACCCCTGCCTAACCCAGTCTGAAATAGGGAAAATGTTAAGAATTTCAAATAATCTTATACATCAGTTAAGATTATCTTCTTCACTAACATTTTTGTGATCTGTGCTGGATGTAAAGGGTGGAATATAAGCGTGACAAGCATCTAAATTGCCTTTTACCCTTGCACTCAGCAATTCACAATAACCCCATTGGTATCCTTCCAGTTGGAAGTTGCGACAAAAACAGCATTCATGATTATGACGATTATTTGATGCTGAATTATTCATGAAAGTTTACAAACCTTATTATTTAAAAACATCTACATTTTAATTAAAACCATCATAATATATAGCTTAATTTTCAGATTTAAGAGAATAACTTTTGTATAAAAATATTGACATTAATCTAAATGATTATTTTAGATTAAATACAGGGAATTAAATAAATAATTAGTAGGGTAGTCAGTGGTTGACAAAAATTGTTTAACACATTTTGTTAACCATCTAGTGTTGATCATAATCAAATCTGTTTGATAACAAATTTAAATCAACCCCATCCATGAGTAATAAACATCATCTTAGCTTCACTTATTTATCTCAGGAAGACCTGCTTGATGCCGGCTGTTTCGATATTCGCATGGTCATGGATATTGCCGAAAAAGCCATGATGGAATTTGAGAGGCATCATGTAATTTTTCCTGAGAAAATTGTGCAGATTTTTAATCAGGCGACCCAAGAACGGATTAACTGTTTGCCCGCAACCCTCCTGGATGAAAAGGTGTGCGGGGTGAAATGGGTTTCGGTATTTCCCATGAATCCCATCCAGCACGAACAGCAAAATTTATCCGCCATTTTTATCCTGTCAGAAATTGAGACGGGCTTCCCTATCTGCGTTATGGAGGGCACTCTGGCATCAAATATGCGGGTGGCGGCCATGGGTGGTATTGCTGCCAAACACTTAGCCCGTCAGGATTCTGAAGTAATTGGTTTCATTGGTGCCGGGGAACAGGCAAAGATGCATCTCATCGCCATGAAAGCAGTATGTCCCAGCCTCAAGCAGTGTCGGGTAGCGGCAAAGCACTCTGTCACCCATGAGGAGCAGTTTATTGCTGAACTCTCACAGTTGTATCCAGATATGGAGTTTGTCTCAGTTAATACTAACGCCCAAAAGGCAATGGAGGATGCCGATATTCTGGTGACTGCCACCAGTGCCCAGGCTCCCCTACTCAAGGCCGCATGGGTGAAGCCAGGTACTTTCTACAGCCATGTGGGGGGCTGGGAGGATGAGTTTGAGGTGGCATTGCAGGCAGATAAGATAGTGTGCGACGATTGGGAAACAGTCACCCATCGTACCCAGACCTTAAGTAGGATGTATAAAGAAGGGTTGATTAACGCCAGTAATATCCATGCTGATTTACACGAATTGGTATCAGGGAAAAAGCCTGGCCGTGAATCGGAGACTGAACGGATATATTTCAATGCTGTTGGCTTGGCATATATTGATGTAGCGATCGCTATGGCTATGTTTAATCGAGCCCGTGAAAACCAAAAGGGTACAAACCTAGACCTACAACAGAGTATGGTGTTTGAGCATCCAGGTTTGGCATCGAAAGTGAAGCTTTGATGCTGGGGGAGCAAAAATATCATGTTTAAGCACCTGAGGGAATTAAATAGCAATACAGTCACAGTCAATATTGAAGGGGAGGATGTTCAAGTACCTGTGGGCGAGACTGTGGCAGCGGCAGTTTTAGTCCATAATTTGGGTTATACCCGCACCACTCCCATATCAGGGGCACCCCGCGCACCTTTATGTATGATGGGTGTGTGCTTTGAGTGTTTGATGGAAATTGACGGGTTGCCCAATCGTCAAGCCTGTCAGGTGCAGGTTGCAGAAGGTATGAAGATTCGTCGCCAGCAGGGAGTAGGATGAAAGTCAAAAGTCAAAAGTCAAAAGTCAAAAGTGAAGAAAGTTTGAGACTTATCTCTCGAAATAGATTAATGGCTCAAAAACCGCAGAGGAAGCAGGGAAAAGTGCGGTCTACCCTACACCGAAGCCGCTCCGCGTCTAAGGGGGTTTCCCCCAAGAGCAACTTTTCAAGAGAGAGAACGCAGAGGATAGAGAGACAGAGGAGATGGGTAATCTGGCATTGCTGAATCAGGATATGAAACGTCAAAATCACCTTTATTTTTCTTTGTAACTTTGCGTCTTTGCACGCCAGTTGCTTCAAGTCGGCGGAGCCGCCCAACGCACTGGCTCGTCTTTGCGTGAGGTAAATTCATATTTTCAATCAGCAACGCCGGTAATCTTATACTGGGAAGGGAGTAATATGCAGATTAAATGCACAACAGCATATCAGCTGGTGGTGATTGGTGCGGGGCCTGGTGGGCTGTGTGCTGCAACCACCGCTGCTAATTTGGGCATGGATGTGGTAGTACTTGATGAACAGCCATCCCCCGGTGGACAAATTTACCGGGGGATCACCAATACCCCCGCACACAGGTCAGCGTTGTTGGGTGCAGACTACCAACGAGGTGCTGATTTGGTCAAAGCATTTGGTGCCAGTGGAGCCAAGTATTTGCCCAATACCACTATTTGGTCTTTGAATTCCCGTCGACAGATTGGTATCCTGCGTCATGGTCAGGCATCCATAATTGAAGCCGAGCGGGTGATAGTTGCCAGTGGGGCAATGGAGCGTCCAGTGCCTTTCCCCGGCTGGACATTGCCGGGGGTAATGAATGCCGGAGCCGCCCAAATATTGCTGAAAACCTCTGGGGTGGTTCCCGCCAATGGCACGGTAATCGCCGGTGTTGGACCTTTACCACTGCTGGTTGCTTGGCAATATCTCCGGGCTGGGGTATGGGTGAAAGCGGTGCTGGAACTCTCCCCGCTCAGTAATTTGTGGCGTGCCGCACCCCGCTTACCAAGGGCATTAGGAGCCGGTAATTACATTAATCGTGGCTTAAAATACACCCTGGATTTACATAAAGGTGGAGTGCCAATCTACTACGGGATTTCCAGGTTGGAGGCTCAGGGGGACAACCAAGTTGAGGCGGTGTCATATGGTTGGGATATGCCGGGGATCAGTAGGCGCGAGACTATTGCCACGGACAACCTCTTGGTGCATTTTGGTGTGATTCCCAGAACCAATCTTACCAAAGCCGCTGGTTGTCAGCATATCTGGGATGATGGTCAGCAGTGTTGGCGAACCCAGGTGGATATGTGGGGCAACACCAATGTGCCTGGGATTGCAGTAGTCGGTGATAATGCGGGTATTGGTGGTGCCCGTAGTGCCGAACATAGCGGACGCTTAGCTGCCCTGGAAGCGGCTCGGAGCTTGGATATAATCAGCAGCCAACAGCGCGATGCTCCCAAGGGGGAGCTGCTACGCGATCGCATGGGTAAAAATGACCTCCAATGGATGCAGAAAGACCTGCGAGTTCGTCCCTTCCTAGAAGCTTTATACCGCCTACCGAATTCACTACTCGTCCCCCGTGATGACCAGACCTTGGTATGTCGCTGTGAAGAAATTTCGGCGGGGCAAATCCGCCAAGCAGTGCGGGAAGGGCATACTGATCCCAATCAGGTAAAATTTTATCTGCGCTGTGGTATGGGACCCTGTCAAGGACGGCAGTGCGCCCCAGCAGTTGCCCATATTGTCGCCGCCGAGAACAAACGCCCAGTCTCTGAATATACCCCCTTCCGGGTACGTCCACCGATACGACCTCTGAGTATTGCCCAGCTAGCTAACTTGGAAGTTGGGAGTGAGGGAGTGAAGGAGTTCGGAGTTCGGAGTTCAGGAGTAGGGGCGCATTGCGTGCGCCCTTGAGGAGTTAGTCACAAAGCATTTTCAGATCCGCAGGTTGTGGGATTTGACCGTGGGGGACAGCTTGAAAATAGGGAGTTCGGAGTGAAGGAGTGAAGGAGTGAAGGATTGAAGGTTGATGTGGTGATTATTGGCGGTGGCTTGATGGGGTCTTCCACGGCTCTACACCTAGCTATGGGTGGACAAAAGGTAATTGTAGTGGAAAAAAACAGCCCTGGCCGCCATGCCTCTGGGGTCAATGCGGGTGGTTTGCGTCGGCTGAATCGCCATCCGGCAGAGATTCCCCTGGCGGTGGTGGCGGCCCAAATGTGGCGGGATATCTATTCCCTGGTGGGCAGTGACTGTGACGTGAAACTCACTGGCCAGGTGCGGGTGGCAGAGAATGCAGGGGATTTACAGAAACTAGAGGAAAGGGCTGCCCTGGTAAGTTCCCTGGGCTTTGACCATGAGCAAATTATCGATCGCGATCGCCTCTACCAACTGGTTCCTGCCCTTGCGCCCCATTGCGTCGGTGCCCTGTATACAGCCGGGGATGGCTTTGCCCGTCCCTATCACGCGCTCACCGCCTTTCGCCGTAAAGCTGAGTCCCTGGGGGTGGAGTATCGCACTGGTTGCCGGGTTATTGGGTTAGATCGGTTGGGGGACTGTTGGCGGGTGGTGACAGAGCAAGCTAAATTTGATGCACCCATACTAGTCAATTGTGCTGGTGCCTGGGCTGGGGAAATTTGTCACTACTTAGATGAGCCAGTGCCCCTAAAAGTCGGTGCCCCAATGATGATGGTGACTGAGCGTTTACCCCATTTCCTCGACCCAGTAGTGGGTGTAGCTTCCCGCAAGTTGTCTTTTAAACAGATGCACAATGGTACGGTGCTGATTGGTGGGGCTTATCTTGCCGACCATGACATGGTAGCAGAAACTACAGCAATTGACTTTGTAAAACTCAGTGAAAGCAGCCGCACCGTCCAGGAACTGTTCCCTAGAATGACTGACGTGCGTATTGTCAGAACTTGGGCAGGGTTGGAGGCATTTATGCCCGATCGCATTCCGGTTATTGGTGCCAGTGGGAAAGCACCTAACGTGTATCACGCCTTCGGTTTCTCTGCCCACGGCTTCCAACTTTCACCAGTGGTGGGGCGAATTATGTCGGAGTTGATTTTGGATCACAAGAGTTCCCTGGCGATTGAACCATTTTCTATTCAGAGGTTTTAGTAAGGGCAGGGTTTGTATAATAATCAACTATACTTTCTAAACATCATTGATAAAATAAATTAGGCGTTGCTGAATCAACAGATGAATTTGTCTCACGCTCCAGGCACTCCAGGCGCAGAAAATAAGAGTTTAAGATACCTGATTTTTCGAGTTCATATTTCAATTCAGCAATGCCATAAATTAAGATAAATTGTGATATTAGTCAGTCATTAGTTGGTAAGTTTGAACAATATACTTAATTTCTCACTGATTACTGACTGCTATTGATTGCTCACTGATACTGCGAGGAATTATGCTATTAACTGAACGTCGCGCTGATCGGGTAGTTCTCTACAATATCAGTTGGCAACAATTTGAGAATTTATTAGTAGATTTAGGTGAAAGTCGAGCAGCTAGGGTCGCTTACGATGATGGCACATTAGAGATTATGACTCCATTACCAGAACATGAGTATTACAAAGAAATAATTGGTGACATCATCAAAGATGCAGCTGAAGTTTTAGAATTAGATTTTGAGTGTTACGGTTCAACTACCTGGAAAAGAGAATTAAAAAAGGCTGGAATAGAATCTGATAATTGTTTTTACTTCCAAAATGAAGCCTTAATTCGAGGTAAGCTGAAGTTTGATTTAAATCAAGACCCACCTCCAGATTTAGCTTTAGAAATTGATGTTACCAGTAAATCATTAGATCGGTTTCCTATTTATGCACGGTTAGGTATGCCTGAAATTTGGTGTTATGACGCTGAAGAAATCAAAATTTACCAATTGCAAGGTGAGGAGTATATCCCAACAGAAACAAGTTTAGTGTTTCCTAATTTGAATATTCAAGAAATTCCATCACTAATTGAAAGATACCGCATGGTAGGAAGACGGGTTTTCCGACAAGCAATTAGGGAATGGGTAAGGGGACAGATTGGTGAAGGTGAAAAACACCTGTGTGAACTACCCAGCATTTCCTAGGGTCTGTTTTCTTTCCTCGCCGTCACCCGCCCATAGTGCGGCTACACGTACTTTAGACGCAACAACGGCTTCGGCGCAGGGTAGACACTATGGATTGAGGTTTGGATGAACTGCGTGATGGCTTCAATCGGGCGATCGCCATTTACGACTGTTAGAGGGTAACGTTGGCGATATTCCTGAATCAAAAAACTAGCCTGTTCTTGGTAAACTGCTAAACGGTTGAGAATCTTTTCTGTTGTGTCATCTGGAAGACCCCGCTTTAACATCCTTTCCAACAAAATGTTTAAGGGAACGTACAACAAGAACACTCCATCGCAAGGCTGTCCTAATGAGTTGATCAAATGATCAAATTCTGCAAACTGAGACGAATTACCGGGAAATCCATCTAAAATCCAGCCTTTTTTAGCATCTGGCTTTGTCAAACGCTCTCGTATTGCAGTCAGAAGCAAACTGTCTGGAACGACTTCTCCTGCATCTAGATAATTTTGAATTTTTAAGCCTAGCCCAGTATTGCGAGCGATCGCCTGAGGTAATATCTCACTAGTAGATATATGTGCAATTTGCCATTGCTTCGCTAATATTGCAGCTTGGGTACTTTTACCTGCTCCCGGTGGCCCTAGAAAAATTAATCGCATACAAATAACTCCCTTATCACTAAAAAGGCAAAAACCGTACAGGAGTGTCCTGATTACTGTTCACGAGGTCGGTGCTTGTCAGCCTAGCTACATCTATTGCTAAGCACATTTAACTTGGCTCTGAACCATATTCAGAACCGAGCATAAATAAAACCTCTTTATCAAAAAGATTGTAAATACTTATCTGTTTATATTCGTAATCATATACCTTTATGGTGCCCTCTACAAGTGATTTTATATTTTTCACGTTTATTTTTGTAACATTTCTCTTTGCTTTGAAAGTTCTATAGCACTACGCCTCTGCGGTTAGGACATTTCTAAATCCTGAAACCTTTTGACAGCCTGCTGTTCCCTGTTCCCTGTTCCCTGTTCCCTGTTCCCTAGCACGTAGTGCTATACTCCCCATCTACCAAGACTGATGGGGATTTAAGCAAATACATATATCTAGACAAACAAACCTTTGACTTCACTCTGGGGAACAAAAAAATCGAAGTTAAGATTCCTGAAATTTCCGATTCGGAATAAAGACTTCTGTGTCTCCCGTATTATTGTTGAAACTCTCACAGATTTTAAGGGTCGGTTTATGGCTAAAAAGAGATTTAAAGATATCCAGAAAGACAAATCTGTTATAGCTAGTAACGGTAAGGTTTCTTCAACAGTACAAGAACAATCAAAGCCGAAGAAAATCAAGAAAAAAGTATATGAGAAAGAATTGAAGCGGCTTCAGATTGAATTAGTCAAACTTCAGGAATGGGTTAAACATCAAGGTTTAAGGGTAGTAGTTGTTTTTGAAGGTAGGGATGCTGCGGGGAAAGGTGGAGCAATTAAGCGAATTGCAGAATGTCTGAACCCCCGTGTTTGTCGGATTGCAGCTTTGGGTACGCCTACTGAACGAGAAAAAACTCAATGGTATTTTCAGCGTTATGTAGCTCATTTACCAGCAGCAGGAGAAATAGTATTATTCGATCGCAGTTGGTACAACCGGGCTGGAGTCGAGCGAGTGATGGGTTTTTGCACCCACGAACAATACGTTGAGTTCCTGCGTTCCTGTCCGGAATTTGAACATATGTTACAGCGATCGGGTATTATCCTAGTCAAGTATTGGTTTTCGGTCAGTGATGAGGAACAAGAACGACGTTTTCAGCAACGTCTTGATAACCCTACCAAACGATGGAAACTTAGCCCGATGGATTTGGAATCTCGTGCCCGATGGGTAGAATATTCCAAGGCAAAAGATGATATGTTTGCTGCCACGGACACAACTCTATCTCCCTGGTATGTTGTAGAAGCTGATGACAAAAAAAGGGCTCGCCTCAACTGCATTAACCATCTACTAAGCATCATTCCCTACGAAGATTTGACACCAAATCCGATCGAATTACCTCCCCGACAGAAAGCAATGGATTATATTCGCCCTCCTATGTGTATGCAAAAATTCGTACCACAAAAGTACTAGTACCGCTTTGCGTCAGTCAAAAGTCAGTAGGGGCGCAATGCTTGCGCCCTTGCCATTGGTAAAATTATTTTCATAAATCACCTAAGTATTACCAATAATATCAGGTTTGCCTAATTAGTTACGATGAAAACTTTGCAGACTGCTTTGCGCCTTTGCGTCTTTGCGCGAATTTTTATAATAACTGTTGACCCGGACATGATATAAAAGGCGATCGCAATTCAAAATCCCATCACAACAAAAAACGCCCCCCGTTCCCAGGAGGCGTTTTTGATGATTGTCGAGCAGGGATAAATCCCAACCCCTAGATTATTAACCGTTGATTGCAGGAGCACTCATTGCAACGGGAGCAGACTCACCAGCAGCCAAGTCCAAGGGGAAGTTGTGAGCATTACGCTCGTGCATTACTTCCATACCCAAGTTAGCGCGGTTGATTACGTCAGCCCAGGTTCCGATTACACGACCCTGAGAGTCAATCACGGACTGGTTAAAGTTGAAACCA
>JASJDS010000082.1 GCA_030065055.1 Calothrix sp. MO_192.B10 | reverse complement strand
AGTTTGCTTATGCCGGGGCTCGCGCAGCGTATCCGCAGGATTCACCCTTTCGGTAGTTGTTCATGGGGGAAACCACGCCATTTGCTCTTAGTGGGAAACCACGCCAGTTCCTCCATTTGGGGAGACCCCAAGACCGGACTGGCTCCACAAGACCGCAATGGCTCCCCAAGACCACACTACCTCACCACCGCAACTTCTCACTGATAACTGATAACTGAATTGTTATGGCTCAAGAGAAAGACCAAGAATTTCGACCCGTCAATCAAATATTAGGAACCCAGCCTTCCTTGGGCCCAATTCCTGCGGATCAAATCTTTCCTTGGACTGTGATTGCCTTAGCCGCTTACTTTATCATCAATGGGATTTTTGGGGGTTTGTTCGCCGATGATTTTCAACGGTGGTTGTGGACGGGATTAATTACTGGTTGGGGAATGGGGACTTGGTGGATATTGAGTGGTGGTAGGAGTTGGCGGTTTTTAAGTAAGTTTATTGGGGTGCCTCACTGGACAAGGGGTATTGCTCGTTATCATAGCTTTCTGGAAGTGAACCATGAAGCCGAAAATCGGAAAAAAAAGCGTCAGCGTCGCCGGAAGTGAAACTAGGTTAACACCGTTTGAAGATGCTCTACATTTAGCTACAATGTTGCGCGTCTCTTTGAATGGTAGGGATGTGGGTGGATATGTTTTAACTAAGGGAACCCAAAAGGATCGGTTCTGTTTTGTTTTTGGTTTTGAGTGTGAAGGGATACACACGACTTTAAGAACGGAACAAATAGATACTGTTTGTAATAGTATTGAAGCTGGTTTAAAGGATATTCCTGAAGGGGAAAGAATCACTTTTCATTTAGGTTCTTTTAGTGACCAAAGAGAACGGCAGCAGGAGTTAGCTGAATTAATCAAAAAGGCACCTTCAGCAGATATAAAATATTTGTTAATGGCAGAACGGGCAAGAATCCAAGAATTAACTCGTACTGGCATTCGTAAGCCTAAATTTCTCAGAATATATGTTACTTATACCATTGAGCCTAGTAATACAAATACAGATGATTGGATAGAAAGATTATTAGCCAAGGGTGAGTTGTGGTGGTCAAAGTTTAAGGGTGAGGTTGCAGATACAGAAAGTGAGCGGATAGAAACTTTAGTTATTAATGCTTATAAAGAAGGTTTTCGCCGTTGGGAACAGTTGCTCTCTAACAAGATGGGATTGAATGTGAGGGCGTTGACTGCGATGGATTTATGGGGTTCTGTTTGGCAAAGATTTAATGATAGCCAACCTATAGATATTCCTCAGTTAATTACTTTAGATGAAAATGGTTTACATGAGCAGGTTTATTCAGATTTAGCTAGCACTAAATTACTGATAGATAATTTGCATAGTACCACCTTATTAATGGAGTCTCAGGTTCCTTGTGCGGATCGCCGATGGGTGAATGTGAATAATAGTTATGTGGGGGTGATGACGTTTCTGGAGAAGCCGGGAGGATGGCAGAATAAATCATCACAGTTGCGCTATTTATGGGAATTGCTGGCAAGGGAAACGGTGGTAGATACGGAGATATTTTGTCAGTTGAGTGCGGCGAATCCAGCTATTGTCAAAACTACTTTGCAACGGGTGCTGAAACAGTCGAATATGTCGGCATTGATGGCTCAGGAAAAGAGTAAAACCATTGATGTCAATGCTCAATTAAAGTTAAGGAAGTCCGTAGCAGCACAGGAACAAATTTATGAAGGTGCAGTTCCCATTTATACGAGCATTGCTATTCTAGTCCATCGTTCTAATTTAGAGAAATTAGAGGAAGCAACTAAGTATATTGAAAACTGTTTTCAACGTCCGGCACAGGTAATTAGGGAGACAGAATATGCTTGGAAGATTTGGTTACAAACCCTGCCAATTGTGTGGGAAGGTTTGTTAGCTAAACCATTCAATCGCCGCCAACTTTATTTAACCAATGAAGTGCCGGGGTTAATGCCTTTAGTAATGACCAAAAAAGGCGATCGCCAAGGGTTTGAATTAGTTGCTGAGGAGGGAGGAACCCCCATACATTTAGACTTATTTAATCAACATAAAAACTTAGCTTTATTTGCTACTACCCGCGCCGGAAAATCGGTTTTGGTATCGGGGATTTTAACCCAGGCTTTGGCTCATAATATACCCGTAGTCGCCTTAGATTTCCCTAAACCCGACGGTACGTCTACCTTTACCGACTATACGGAGTTTATGGGCAGGAACGGGGCATATTTTGATATTTCCAAACAATCCAATAATCTGTTTGAACAACCAGACTTGCGATCTTTATCTCCAGAAGAACAACGCGATCGACAACAAGATTATATCGGATTTTTGGAATCAGCGTTAATGACCATGGTTTTAGGCTCGTCCACCGAGAATCAGTTATTAGCCCAAACCGTGCGTTCTGTCCTCAATTTAGCAATCACAGCCTTCTTTGCTGATATGGGCATCCAACAGCGATATCATGAGGCAATGGTAGGAGGGTTTGGTAGTCCTGCCTGGGATAAAACACCCACCTTGCAAGATTTTCTCACCTTTTGCGCTCCCGAACACCTGCAATTAGATACCATCGGCGGCAGGGTAGAAGATGCACTCAGCCACATTCACCTGCGTTTACGGTTCTGGCTATCCAGTCGGGTGGGTAAAGCCATCTCTTCCCCCTCCAGCTTCCGCACCGACGCGCCTCTATTGGTATTTGCCTTGAGAAACCTAGCTGACAGCGAAGATGCGGCGGTATTGTCCCTCAGTGCCTATTCTGCTGCTTTGCGTCGTGCCTTGAGTAGTCCCGCTTCCATATTCTTTATTGATGAAGCCCCAATTTTATTTGAATTTGACCAAATTTCGGACTTAGTGGGGAGAATTTGCGCCAATGGAGCCAAAGCTGGTATTAGGGTGATTTTATCAGCCCAAGACCCAGATACTATTGCTAAATCTAAAGCTGCATCGAAGATTCTGCAAAACCTGACCACTAGATTAATTGGGAGGATTCAGCCAGTTGCGGTGGATAGCTTTGTTGATATTTTAAAGTATCCGCGAGAAATTATTGCCCGCAACGCCACAGAAAGCTTTTTCCCCAAAAAAGAAGGTATTTACAGCCAATGGTTATTAGATGATAGCGGCCTTTATACGTTTTGTCGTTATTACCCAGGATACGAACAACTGGCAGTGGTTGCCAATAATCCCCAGGAGCAAGCAGGCAGACAAAAAATGATGCAGCAATACCAGGATAAATATGAAGCTATTTCTACATTTGCGCGGCAATTAGTAGCAGCAATTAGAGATAGCTGAGGTAATTCGTAATTCGTAATTCATAATTCATAATTATTAATTATTAAAGGGGGACATGATGGTAAGGGCTGGTGTTTTTATAGTAGCGATCGCACTTTTATTTAGTTTGCCGGCAACCGCTCAATTAGGACGATTGTGGTCTGATTTTCGCCTATATGCTGAGGATTTACAAAACTATTTGCAAGATAATCTGGGGCAAACATTGCAATCCGTTGAATCAGAAGCAGATATAGCGATTGAGACTGATGATGGAGTACTGAATATACCTAATCCTTTGAGTGTTAATCAGGCAATTAATAATGAGATTATCGTCAATTCATTAACTGATGAATTTGAAAATAATTCATTAATATATGCCCAAGATATTAATAATGAAGTCTATCGTTTTATTACTAGAGGTAGAGTGGCAGCATTTCTAGAACCAAATGCCCAAATTAGGTTGAGGAGTAAGTTAAGAAGTACTGAAAATGCCATTAGAACAATTGCAGACTCAACAAGAGATGCCAATCAAGCTTATCGCAATTTTTTAGATGAAATTCCTAGTATTGTCCCTGGTAATAATCCTTTGAACCAACTTACCTCATTACTCAGTCGCACTCAATCTAGATTTCAACTACAATCTGTGAGAATCCAGGGGGAACAAGCACAATTTGTGGGGGAATTGTTAGGTCAAACCATAGAGATGAGACAATCGTTGCAGTACTCTAACTTAAACTTAGCCAGTATTTCTCAACAAATGGAGCAAGTAAATCGAGCTAGAAGGGTAGATTCTTCCGCAGAAGCTGCCAGGTTATTGAGAAATACCTCCCAGACGGATTTGTTAGGGAGAGGGGAGGAGTGAAGGAGGGGAGGAGTGAAGGAGGGAAGGAGTGATGGTTGGTGGGATGAGGAAGTCAACTAACAACTATCAACTATCAACTATCAACATTACTTATTTGGTGTCACTCTCGTGCCAAGGCTCTGCCTTGGTACCTGTGGTGGGAGGCTCTGCCTCCAACCCCATGTTCCTTGCCAGAGACAAGGAACAAGTCATGTCACAGATGTGGGATGAATATTTATCCTGGAGGGGGGCACAAAGTCTACAGCCTAGGGAAGAAGTAAAGGAGGGAAGGGGTGAAGAAGTAGGGGCGCTGCGGCTTGCGCCCACGAGGGTAGCTGTAGGGGCGGGGTTTCCCCGCCCATCGGGAAGGAGTGAAGGCGTGAATAAAAGGAGTGAAGGAGAGAAGGAGGGAAGGTGTAGGGGCGGGGTTTCCCCGCCCACGAGGGAAGGAGTGGATAAAAAAGATTAATTGGCGTTGCACAATAGAGGGATGAAGTAATGAACCACATTAGCGTGCCTCTTACAGAGGAACTACGTTAACGCGAAGCGTGTGCTTTGCACTCAGCCATGCCCGTAGGGCTTTAGACGCAAAGGACGCAAAGAAAGGATTTTCTGATAGAAAGAGAGAAGAAAATCATCCCGCAAAGGAAGCAACGCCAATTAATTTATTACTTATTACTTATTACTTAATAATGTTATTTGCTGAAGTTGGTATTAATGAAGTTCTTAACAGTGGAGCGATCGCTGCCCGCAGTATTACTGAAAGTTGGGATAAACAATGGTTGGATTTATTACAAAATAATGCTAGTGAAAATTTGTATGGCTCCCTAACTAGATTGGGAACATTTTTTGCCGTTGGCACCCTATTATTCTTTATGATGCAATGGCTGAAAGATGCCATATACAGCGAATTATCTCGCCCTCTATCATCGTTAATTTGGCCCTTTATTGTTGTGGTATTATTGGCAAATGTGGGTAATGGTACCACCCTGTCTAACCTTACCTTGGGTGTAAGGGATTTCCTCAATGGGATTAATCAACAGGTGGTAACAATTGCTGATGCGGATTTAAGTTACCAACAAGCATTAAATATGAGTGTAGCTGAAGAAATTGCTGGCTCTTTCTTGCGTCCTTGTCAATCACTCACAGGAGAATTAAGGAGACAATGTTTTGATAAAGCCACAGAAAAAACAGAAATTCTCTGGCAGGAATATAGAAATTTATATGGCGATCGCTTGTGGATTACTAAACTAGAAACTAAGGTGAATCAAATTGCAGATACACCAGGAGTGGTATCGGATACGGCATTTAATGCTTTGTTAGGTTCTACTTTCCAAACTACTATTAAAAACTTCTTAATTTCCTTACAATATGCTTTTCAAAATCTGATTGAAGGGACAATGTTGTTAGTAGCAGCTTTAGGTCCCTTAGCGGTGGGTGGTTCATTGCTTCCCGTAGCTGGTAAACCTATTTTTGCTTGGATAACTGGATTTTTATCGATGGGAATTGCCAAAATATCTTTTAACCTAATTGTCATCTTAACTGCCAGGGTAATTATAGATGGTCCGGCGCAAGATGCTACCGCAGACCCAGATTTTATGTGGTTCTTAATTTTCCTGGGAATTTTAGCACCGATTTTATCTTTAATGTTAGCTGCTGCGGGGGGATTTGCTGTTTTTAATGGGATTAGTAATACCTCCTCCTGGGTAAGGGAAAGGATTTGATTTATGACACGTTTATTAGAGAAAAAAAAACGCAAAGTCAATACATTAACCACCTTAGCGATCGCTACTTTTGGGTTACATTTATTGACTTTAATTTTACTAGTTTTCCAAGGTTTAACAATTCGCCAATTAAATGCACGTAAACCTCCTACCTTTGTCCAATTAGTTGATGGTCAACTTGTTAAGGAATTGGATAATTTAACCAGGGAACCAGAGAAAATTCGCCAATTTGTGAGTAAAACCATGATGTCCATGTTTGATTGGTCTGGTAAACTACCACCACAAACCATCGAACAGGTATCCCAACCCCAAGCAGATGGGGGTATAATCATTCGCACAACTAATGGTAGTAGTAAAAGGGTTGCCACCAGCAGTTGGTTGGCTAGCTTTGCTTTATCAGAAGACTTTCGCCAGGGTTTTTTAAGCACAATTGCGGAAATGACCCCATCAGAAGTGTTTTCTAGTAATGTCAAGCAAGCTATATCGGCAAAATTAGTGATCAAAAGGGTCGATATACCACAGCAAACAGCACCTGGAGAGTGGCGGGTGAGTATGGTTGCAGACTTAATTCAAAAAAAACGGGGTGACGACAGAAAAGTCATCGTTCCTTTTAATAAAGATTTACTAGTTCGAGCTATAGATACTTTTGATTATCCCCTCCCACAAAGAGCTACAAATCTGCAAAAAGCAATCTACAGCGTCCGCACTGACAAACTAGAGATTTACGAAATGCGCGATTTGTGCTTGGTCGATAAATATGAAGGATTACCCACAAATCAATTGAGTAGTTGTAACAATAGAAGAACATCGGGTAGCTTTACCAGATAACTGTGACCAAACAGTAATCGGTATCAAGCCCCCAAATTCTATTTGTGGAGGTGGAAAAAAATTTTTCCCGTAACCCTTGCCCCTCGATTTATCGATGGGGAAACTGTTAGCGCAGCTCCTCCGTTAGCGCAGCTCTCCCGGAGGGAGCAGGAGGCTAACTGATAACTGATAACTGATAACTGATAACTGATTGGATGCAATTGATTAATCGAGAAAGGAATAAAAAGAATATCTTACCCCTATTTGCCATAGGTACCTTTGGGTTGAATGTATTCGCCTTATTGATACTGATGTTTCATGGTTCCATGTTGCAGCAGTTGAGTCGCCAACTAACTCCCCGCAGCTTAGTACAACTGCTGGATGGTAAAGCAATTACAGCCGACCCTCAAAAGTCCGTAGAACGCAATCCTCAGACCATTCGTCGCTTTGTGGGGGAAACCATGACCCTATTGTTCACTTGGTCCCAGCAGCAACCACCACAAACGGTTTGGCAAGTCAGCTCAGAATTATTATCACCCAGATTCAAACGCAAATTTCAATCACAATTTATTCCCGATGATAGTAGAGCAGCAAATTTTAGCGGTAGAGAGAGCGTGCTGGTAATCCAAAAAGTCTCTCCACCCCAACCTATAGGAGAAGGTAAATGGAAAGTAGAAATCCGCGCTAATCGATTAATGTTTACCAATTATGACAGATTGGGTCAAACCACCCCTTTCAACAAGCAGATTTTGGTCAGAGTGAGAGAAAAACCAGAAATTTCCCTGCCTAATTCCCCAGTTTCATGGAATCTAGCTGCCTACAGACTGGGTGAAGCTAGGCTAGAAATTTATAATGTTTGTGAGATAGAAGATAAAAACTGTTCTCAATAAATTCTGAAAACTAACTCCTATATATATATGGCATAAATCTCATATTTACCTCAATACAGTAAGGTGGGCATTGCCCACCCTACGAAATAATTTTCGCAATAATCATGTGGTGCAAGATGTGAGCGCCCAACATTATCAAAGGTTTGTTGGGTTTCCCTATCGCTCAACCCAATCTACATTCTTTTTAACTAAATCGTATTGCTATTTACCTGTGGAATTAATCCAACATCTAAGAATCCAAAATCAAAAATCTAAAATCTAAAATTGTATGACTCAATCTCCTATGTCCTCCCAACCATCAACAAACGGTGCTAGTAATCCTTCCCTCAATTCAGAATCTCTGGATTGGGAATTACGGATGGCAAAATTGGTGGGATTGGAAGAGAAATATCAAACTCCAGATAATTCACCAACAGAGTCCAATGACTCACAGCCAGCTATCGATGATCAGCCACAGGCTGTTCAGACTCAACAACAATTATCATCTAATCCCTTTGCCAAAGCAGCTTTAGTCGGCACAGGCACCTTAATCATGGTGATGTTTGCCGGGATATTCTTAACCCAGGTAATGAGCGGTGGTGCTAAAAAACCGAAAGTTCAGACCCTAGCACCAGAAGTTAAACCCCAACCAACTGCAAAACCCCGGCTACAGCAACTAGAAACGGAAGTAGAGACCCTAAAAACCAAGCTGGCTTTAGCAGAGCAAGCCAAGGATGTCAAAGCCGCACAGCAACAACTGAGAAGATTAAGAAATAAACCAAGTACCCCCAATGTTACCCAGTTGCCATCCGCAAAAAGGCAACAGGTAGCAACCGTAAAAACACCAACCCCCGTCAGGACAGTTTACCGGGAAGTAGAACGGGTGGTTAGAGTTCCCCAACCCCGGACAACGGTTCCATCCCCTCCACCACAAACCCTTCCTTTCAATAACCAACCACCCGTCGTTACAATTCCACCCAATCCTCCCAGTTCTTCTCCAACTCCCCCTAATCCCATGCAAGAATGGTCGAGGTTGGCAAAATTGGGTAGTTATGGTGAAGTATCTGGCGAGCAACAATCAAGGGTGAGTAATTCGAGTTTTACACCTAGACCAACACCTAGAGCAACACCTAGCAGAAATCTTGACTTTAAAAGACCCGTCGCCATTCAGCCTAGAGATAGAACAAGGTCTACTTTTAGTACAGTTAGCCGACGTACAGGCAAGTCAACGGTTATCGGCAGTAGTGCTAAAGCTGTATTAGCTACAGCAATATCTGGAGAAACCACTAACACTAGAACCAGGTTCCGCAGTCGCCGCCGTAATAGTCAAACCTCTGTGAATAATACAGATAATGTGGATAATAATGTTTTTGTGGTGCGGTTAAAAGAACCATTAAAAACTCAGGATAATGATATTGCTTTACCTAAAGACACAGAACTGTTAGTGAAAGTCGATTCCTTTTCTCGAGAAGGATTAACAAAACTAAAGGTAACTAGAGTTCTGATTCCAGAGAAGAATAAAGTTAGGGAAAGAAGTATCTCTCGAAGTGAGTTAGCAATTCGCGGAGTTAATGGTAAACCTTTAATTGCCAAGAAATATCGTAAAGGTAGTTCTTCCACCGCCTTGAATGATGCCGGATTATTTGTATTAGGGGGAGTGGGTAAAGCGGCGGAAATTATCAATCGTCCAGAATCAAACGTGACTACAACCGCCAATAATACTACCATTACCAGTAGCGATCGCAACCGCGATTTGTTAGCTGGAATATTTGAAGGAGGTGTGAGAACTGTAGTTCCCCAAGTTAGGCGCCGCACTACTCGAAGAACTAGTTCCCGAAGAAGAAATAGGCGCACTAATATTTGGTTTTTACCAGTAGGGACAGAGGTGGAAGTATTTGTCAATCAAAGAGTGCGATTTTAAGGGTTGATGGTTGATAGTTGACAGTTGACAGTTGATAGTTGATAGTTAGGAGTTGAAATAAACTTTTTTCATATATCCTGATACCAGTTACTGGCATGATGTGTTGGTGACAATCTTGCCTTTCTTACAATCTAAATTACGGATGCAATCCAATTTTAATTGGTGATGATAAAACGTATTTCTTTTCCTAGGATTATCCCTAAAAATCCTTATTTACTATCTTTGCTTGGTCTAACTGTGGGAGGTACAATTTTATTTTTTACTGGTCGTGCGCTAGCAAATAATGCTGTTCTCCGTTCTATTTTCTCTTGTCAAGCACAGGGCTTAGGGGGCGCTATACCTACTATCAAAGTCTGGTTTCAGCAAGGGACTAACTTAAGTTTTATTCCAGCAGGAGAAACTATTAGAAAGGTTTGGTTGGATGATCCTTCCCAGGTAACTTTGGATTTTGATGGCCCAATGTGCTTGCAATTTGGTCAATCAAATGGGAATACAGGAAATTGCAATAATTCTGCGGCTAATGTGATTCACCTACGTAGAATCAAAAAATTAAATATTCCTGGACTTCCTCACACTAATAAAACTTTGTTAACTGTGGTAACTGAAAAAGAAGGTCAAAAAAAGTTATATGCTTTCCGAGTACTTTATGGTAATGGTAGTCCAGAGTACAATACACTAGCGGTTTTTCCTGACCCTCCTGCGCCTACTACCCCTTCTTGTGTGAGACTTCCGCAATCATAAAGTGACCAATAAAAAAATCATTACGTGAAATAATCAATGTTACGCTTACCTGTGGGGTAAAATGGCCTATCATACAAAAGTCATTTAGGCAATATCACGCCAATGAGTTTAATTATTTTAATTGCAGCTTTAATTGTCGCTTGGTTAGTATTTAGAGCTTTATTCAAAGTGTTAAAGACGGTAATCAGTACAGCGATCGCAGTTTTGATTATTGTAGTAATTTTAATGGTTTTTGGCGTGACTCCTGAAGATTTAGTTAGGGAATTGTCTAACCTACCCCAAACTATCGCCGATATAGTCACCCAGTTTAGGAATTTGACTGGGTTGTAAAAGTTAGCATATCCCATTTTCCCTCTTTCCCTCCTCCACTCCTTCCCTCCTCCACTCCTCTTTCCCAGTTGGCTATTTCTAAAAAAAATTTTAATTTTGAATTCAGTAGCTAGAAAACGCTTTACCTCAGGGGAATATGTGCATAAAATAACTTCATGGTAATATGCACAGAAATGTAAATGGACTGGATTACCTTACTGCGATCGCTACAGTCTGATTTTATTAGAAGGTTATCGTCTGGTTGTCTGCTGCATTGTCAGAGGGAAGGTGACTATAGCGAATTAACTATTATCTCTGGAGAGAGGTTAAGAAAGCTACGAGATTTTTGCTGGCAGATGGCAGAAAAATATAAACGCAATCACCAAGTCCGCGATGTTTTTATCAATAATCTCAAGGGAAAATTAGGGGAAGAAGTTGTTAAGGAAAGGTTAGCAGATTTTATCACCGAAATCGATTACGAAAAGCGTTACGGTGGTGATGGCAATATGGATTTTACTTTAACTTCTCATCCCTCGATTGGTGTAGAGGTCAAATCCCGCCACGGTACTATTGATAAGGTAAGATGGTCGGTTAGTTCCGATGAAGTGGAAAAAAATGCGGTGGTAGTTTGTATTTTAATTCAAGAAGAAGTGAATGAAGCACAAACAGAATATCACCTATTTTTTGCCGGTTTTCTACCTACCCAAATGATAAAATTAAAAACAGGTAGAATTTCCTTTGGTATTCAGCAATTATTGTATGGTGGTGGATTGCGCTATTATCTAGAACAATTACAGTTATCTACCATTAATTATACTCCCCCAAAAATATCTCAATTCACTCCACCAAAACAGCAAAAATTATCAAGTATTATTTCATCAAATATTCAAATAGTTAAACCTTTATTACCTAATATAAATAGCATTAATTATCCCGATATAAAACAAGGGCAAGAATTATTTAAGCAGGGTAATTATGAAGCAGCAATTGATGTTTTTAATAGATTATTAAATAATCAAAAAAACAATACCGAGCTTTATTATCAACGTGGTTTAGCTCGTTATGAAACAGGGGATTATGAAGGAGCGATCGCAGATTATACCCAAGTTATCCAAATTAATCCCCACCATGCCCAAGCTTATAAAAAAAGCGGTTTAACGCGGTATAAATTAGGAGATTATGAAGGAGCGATCGCAGATTATACCCAAGCCATCCGCATTAATCCCGATGATAGTGCTGCTTATATCAACCGTGGCTATACTCGTTCTTGCATTGGGGATAAACAGGGAGCAATTGAAGATTATACCCAAGCTGTGAAAATTAATCCCCATCACCAACAGGGAGAACATAATCAGCCAGAGGTTGATATATTGCTCCAAGAAATAGAAGTCAATGCCGATGATGCTGATACCTATAAACACCGTGGTAATACCAGATGTGATTTAGGAGACTACCAAGGTGCGATCGCAGATTATACCCAAGCCATCCAGATAAATCCCCAGGATGCCGATGCTTACTACAATCGGGGCAATATCCATTATGATTTAGGAGACTATGAAAATGCGATCGCTGACTATACCCAGGTAATAAATATTTATCCCCAAGATGCAGATGCTTATTATAGCCGTGGTAATTCCCGTTATCAACTCGGAGATAAGCAAGGTTCTAGGGAAGATTTTCAGAAATCAACTGATATTTATCGCCAGCAAGGTAAACTGAAAGAACATAAAAATGCTCGGCAAAGAATTTTAGACTTAGAAATAGAAGCATCCCTTGATATTTTAAATTTTTAACTAATCCATAAATATGTTGGTTGAAAATTCAATTGTGAAGGAATAAGTAAAATGGAAGCCTTATTAAAACAAACTTGCGTTCCCTGCACAGGTAAATCCCTACCAGTAACTGAGGAGGAGATTGCCGAACTCAAACCTCAAATTCCCGATTGGAATATTATCTTAGAAAATGGAGAAGCTCATTTACAGCGCATTTATAAATTTATCGATTTTCAGACAGCGCTCGCCTTTACTCAACGTGTGGGTGAAGCAGCCGAACAAGAAGGACATCACCCTGCTTTACTCACCGAATGGGGTCAGGTAACGGTAACTTGGTGGACACACGCAATTAAAGGACTGCATCGTAACGATTTTGTTATGGCAGCCAAGACTGATAAAATAAGTGCAGAGTTTGCTAGGTAGGAACCATTAACAATGTCAGATGGATTTGAATTAAGAGCAACTCCTGGAAAAGGAGAAGGTATTTTTGCAACTCGCTCGTTTCAAGCTGGAGAAACGGTAATGGTGGGAATCATTGAAAAAGTTCTAGATAAAAATGACTCTCATGCTTCACAAATAGCCAAGGATAAATATGTTCGTCATGCTGGATTAATATCAAAAGTTAATCACTCCTGCGATCCCAATTGTGGTATCAAAGTTAATCAAACTGGTGGTCATGATTTTGTCGCCATGATAAACATCAATGTTAATGAAGAAATAACCTTCGATTACGCGATGAGAAATTACTCGATAGATCATTTTTTGATGCTATGTGAATGTGGCTCGAAAAACTGTCGAAAAAAAATAACTGGATGGAAAGACTTACCAGAAAGCAGAAAAAAAGAATATACAGGTTTTGTAGCTCCTTACCTTCTTGAACTAGATTTACAAAAAGTCTCTTAAAAAGTAACTTATTACTGATAACTTGCACCATTCTTAACTAGCCCCAATGTCCGCCTAGGAATTCATTCCTAGGCTCAAAGACAAAGTCTGATAAATCAGACTGGACAATGATTGACACTCTCCCGCTTCCACTTCGCGAAAAGCGGGAGATTCTTTCACTTACAGGTTTGGGCAATGCAGAGGGGTCTTACTCGACCCGTGCCAAAGCTTAATCCTAGCTACGTTGGTCAAGCAACGTCTATTCAGTCTGGCTAGGTCAACGCCTAACCTACTGCTTACTTTTCTTAAAATGTTCGCACTCCCGTTAAGGTCTGCGTTTATTAAGTATCCTTTCTGAGTGCGATACAAACCGCGTCTAGTCCTGTTACCTGTTCGCGAAGCGTGTCCGAAGGACTTAGCTTTCCACCCACTCGGCTTTTCTCCGTGCTTGGGTAGGGAGTCACCATCAAGGTAGCTAGCCTTGGATGTATACGCTTCCTCTGTTGGGTGGAACTTAATCCTGTGCAGGTTACAAAGCTGTTCTAATCGGTCTTTAAGCTTGCCTAATGGCATCTGAACAAACTTCTGATTGTTAACCCGACCCATGTCAGCATTAACTTTGAAGCTTTCGTTCCAACCTATTACTAGATTGCCGATACCATGCTTTAAACAATGGTTAACAATTAGCTTTGCTGCTTTATTTATGCCGTCTCGTAGTTGATGGTTACGTTTTCTAGTAACTCTATCCAGCCAAGAGTTCCAGAAACCTTGTGGCTTATCTTCCTTATAGGTAGCAACTTTTTTGTTCCATAACTGGTTCATTGCTTTCATATGGCGAGCATCCACCAAAAAAGAGTTACCCAAGGTATCAACACAAGCTGCTAAATTATCCGCTGTACCTAAATCGATAGACAGTGCTTGCTCAAAGTCTAAATCAGGTGTGTGTGATGTTAGTTGGTAGCTACACTCAAGGTAATATGCTCCATTTTTAGGGAAAATAGTAAACTCTTTAACCTTGTTGAAATCTAGGTTTGAGGGCATAGGGAGAAAAAACTCCTTAATCTTGAACCATCTTTTAATAGTCAAACCAAGCGGGAACCTGATATTGTCACCGTTTAAGCTTGGTTTACCTGCTCCACAGTTCGGGTACGCCACCTTAAACAGCTTTGAACCTTTTAGATAGCTTGGAGGCTTTGGTTTAAAGTGCAAGTTTTTAGCGAAATATTTTTTTCTCAACTCTTTAAATGATTTAAAAGCCTCTGCAACTGACAACAAGGTTTGTTGAGCCGGAACAGATGGTAATGATTGAGCAATAGTAGTTTTACCCACAGTCGCTTCATATATCAAATCAAACTTACCAGTCAGTAATTTATCTGTCTTGAAAAATGTCTGACGAGCAAAGTAAACTCCACAGTTATACAACTTGCCGGACTGCTCACACAGATAATCTAATATTGCTTTAGTCTCCTTATCAGGATGTAACAATATCTGTTGCACACCCATTTGTTTCTTAATTTTTTTAGTTTTCTTTTTAGCCATTGACCGACCTTTCAATGTTTATTATGCTAGTATACGAACATATACAGCAAAAGTAAATGCCTTTCCAGAAAAATAATCGATATAGGGCAAAATCTATTGGTGACAAGCCTTTAGGAGAAAAACCAGTTAGTTTTAAACCTCGCCAAGGACAATTAGAAAAACTAAAAGCCATCCCACATTGGCAGGAACGGCTTAGAGATTATATTGATACACTGATTGAAGAATCAGGCACGTAAACGTGCTACCTCGTTCTACATCCCCCAGCTACAAGCCAGGGGTTTTGAACTTCGACCAGTTTTATAAGACTGCGTTGAAACGCACTTCGTTGATGAGCCTGGAAATAAATTTCCAGGTGAATTATCGGGCTAAGTTGTTATACCATTTTTAAAAAAGAGTGGCACAGATGGGTAGGGGCACGGCATCATAATGATAATTTTATACACCAAAATATTGTGGATGCCGTGCCCTTACGAATCATGGATATGTCGCAAACATTATTTGCATTAGGCATATTTTTCCTGTAGGGTGCGTGAGGTGCGCGAAAATATTTGAACGAATCTATAACTGAAAATATACCTATCATAACTGTTGATTCAGCTTTTGATAAATACTCTTAGGACTTACGCACTCGCTACGAAAAATCAGGCGTTTGGGATTGCTTCCTTGCGTCGCAATGACTGTGTTTACGTTGTCCTTGCGTAAGTCCTGACTCTGTAACTGTAATCAATTAGTTACAAAGCACTTTTCCTGTAAATTGCGACGTTCGTAGGGTGGGCAATGCCCACCTTACGCTGTAATTCTCAAGACATTGGTACGGGAACAGGTTCGCCACTCGACAGAAGAATCGGGAAATGATGGGTATTGGGAGCGTGCATTGCTTGTATACCCAAATTAGCACGATTGAGCATCTCCGCATCCGTACTAATGACTGTACCCCGACTATCTAAGATGGCATGGTTAAAGTTAAAGCCATTGAGGTTAAATGCCATAACACATACACCTAAAGCAGCGAACCAAATACCGATAGTTGGCAAAGCTACTAACAGGAAATGAAAAGCGCGGTGATTTTTACTACCAAAGGTAGGAATGAGCAACCTTCCCAAGAAGCTATGGTGTCCAGCAAGATATTTGTAAGTAACTTGAGGTTGACCTAACTCATATCCTAAACTGGGCGATTCATCTGCCTGAGTTTGTCGAATCAGGGTTGATGTAACTAAGGAGCCATGTAAAGCACTCAAGAGCGCCCCACCAAACACTCCTGCGACACCCAACATATGGAAGGGATGCATGAGGATATTATGAGCGGATTGGAATGCCATCATAAAGTGGAAAGTGCCTGCAATGCCTAGGGGTAAACCGACAGAAAAGCTACCTTGACCAATGGGGTAAACTAGCAAAACTGCTGTAGCAGCTGCAACCGGTGCAGAAAAAGCAACAGTAATCCAAGGACGCATTCCTAGGCGATAACTCAACTCCCACAGCCTTCCCAAATAGCACCAAATACCAATTAAAAAGTGGAACACAATTAATTGATATGGTCCGCCATTATACAACCATTCATCAAGGGAACCTGCTGCCCAAATGGGGTAAAAATGTAAACCAATGGCAGCAGAAGTAGGAACCACAGAGGCTGTAATTATATTGTTACCACTCATCAGAGAACCTAAAACTGGTTCCCGAATCCCCTCCATATCAACCCCAGGAGCGGCGATAAAAGCTAGTACAAAACAAATGGTGGCGGCGAGTAGACAAGGAATCATTAGCACGCCAAACCAGCCTATATAGATGCGATTTTCGGTGCTGGTAATCCAAGTACAAAAACGATCCCAGATATCAAAGATGTTAAATTTTTTGCGGCGAAGAATAACTGTATTCATACAACTTCCTCCTCAGCCTATATGCAGCATCATTTGCACGCAGCCAATGAGATGGAGAGGAGAATCAAAACAATTGATATCACTTACCTTTTTGGTTGAGATTAAATCCAAAATCTAAAAGTGAATCACTGAACTGCGATGTTCCAAAGGAACAGCCTTACAGCACCCTATGTTTGCTGCATTTAGCTGATTCAAGAACCTATTTTCTCACTTTAGTTATAGGTGAACAATTTGAGGAATTTGTGAAGAAGTAGTGATGGAGGGAAGGAGGGAAGGAGGGAAGGAGGGAAGGAGGGAAGGAGGGAAGGAGGGAAGGAGGGAAGGATAAAAAATTCCTAACCGTCAACCACCAACCATCAACCATCAACCATTAACCACCAACCACCAACCATCAACCAACAACTGACAACTAACAACTAACAACTATCAACTAACAACTAACAACTCCTAAGGTTGTTCCATCCAACCGCGATAGCCAGTTACAATACGGCTACCATCTTTAAATATATGAATTTCTGTTTGATCGCTTGCCCAAGTAATTTTATCTTGGAAGGCAGGATTGAATATGTGTACTCGCTGGTTACTCGAAGATACAGGAGAGGTGGGATCGTTAATTGCCAGGGACTCTACAAATGCCCCATCGATTAAAATATCTAATTGGTCAATTAATTCTTGTGCCCCAGCAGGGGCATACTCAGATTGTAATCTTTCTAGGGTAAAGCCTGTAAATGACATCACATTTAATCCAGCAGCTTTGAGCTTACGTGCCAAAGCAGCCAATGCTGGTGCTTGCCAAAATGGTTCTCCCCCGGAAAATGTTACACCAGTATTGCGGGGATTACTGAGAATTTTTTCTGCCAAAGCTTCCACAGTAATTAATTGGTTAATCTCAAATGACCAAGAATCGGGATTAAAACAACTAGGACATTCCCGCAGACAACCTTGTACCCAAACAACGGCACGACAACCAGGTCCGTTTACCTCTGATTCATCAATGTAGCCCATGATGTTGAGGTATCCAGCAGGAATTTCCATGAGTGGTAATAATGGGTTGGTTGCCTTTCTTTCCATGTTTTTCTTCCTTGAATTTGATGAAATTTGATTTTTTTTGACCGACCTTCGGTCGAGGGAATAGGGAACGGGCAACAGGCAACAGTCAAAGGTTGTTGCCCTTGAGTTCCCTCGACCCACCAGTGGGTTCCAAGCCCCGTCATGAGTGGGACGATTGCTTTGGACGGGGTTTAAATCCTCGTCCAACGCCTGCACTGTTCCCTGCTCCCTGTTCCCTGTTCCCTTTAATTTTGACCAAGCAGTAATCGGTATCAAGCCCCCAAATTTTATGATGTTGTGGAGCAATGAAGTGAGGGGTCAAATACATCACCCTGAAAACCTCGCTTTGCCGTTCTTGAGCGCCCTGCAATGAATTGCGGGCTAATAAACGAAGTGCGTTTCAACGCACTGAAATACTTGGTATATTCCCCTAGTTACCAGGCTGAGCCTGGTAACTAGAATATAGAGCCTCTGGTTCTTGTCCTTGAATGGTGCCAGTTATCAGTTAGTACCATCTTTCTCTACCACTCCACAGTGGGGAACCATCTGGATTCCGCAAGGTAATAACCTGATCGCCTTTTGCCACTTCAGCTGCAATAATGGCTGGTTTTCCGGCAATGGAAATTCTCCAACCCCGGACTCTAATCTTATCTTGCAGATTTATTTTGATATTTTGGTTATTGATGTACCAAGCGGGTCCAAGATGGACATCAATGTCTTCTTTTGCTGTTTTAACTATTAGATGTACGCCGCCAGAAGTGTTTCTAGGTGAAGTAATATTATGAACACTAATTACTTGACCAGTAATGTCTTCTATGGATTGAGTTTTATACATCCTTTGTTGGTAGTTTCCTCCGTAACAAGACCCATAACCACAGCAACCTCCTGGTTGGGCAAGTGCTGGATTGGCTGGGAGGAGACTAATTACAAATACGCTAGCACTGATGGCGAGCTGATGAATGATTCTGTTCATGATGACCTCCGTGAACTAAATTCGGAGAAGTCAATCAATTTTGGATTTTAGATTGACGATTGGAAATTTTTGCCGTTCATAAAGATAGAAATTAAACAATAGAGCGATCGCAAGATCAAAGATTAATTACACAGCCTCGAATTCTTCTTGCTGGGTTAATTCGGGACTAGTGCGAACTTCTGGGGGTTGGATGGTGAGTACGGAACAGGGGGCATGATGTAATACATAATTACTCACACTACCTAAGAACATTTCGCTTAATCCAGTGTGACCCCGACGACCTAACATAATCAAGTCAGCATTCCAAGTTTTAGCGAGTTCGCAAATCATGCGACTGGGATCGCCAAAATTCAAGGTAAACTCAGTGTGAATGCCTTGATTACTAAATTTTTGAGATAGCGATCGCAACCAGTTTATTTTCTCTTGTTTGAGTTCTTCCCATTGTTTCATATAGTTTTGCACGGCTTCTGTATGCAAACTGGGATAAAGGCTATCTGGTTCGAGAAATACTGGGTTAAGATACCGTTCGTCAAAGGAAGTTTGAACGTATATCAACATCACCCTTGCACCCATATTTTTTGCCAGGGATTGAGCTTCTTCCTGCACTAATTGGGAAATCTCTGAATTGTCTATGGCAACGAGGATCTTTTGAAACATAATTTTACAATTTTGGATTTTGGATTGCTCCCTGAAATAATTTGGGCACGGCGTGGGTGATTATTCCCCTCTATACCAATGGATTGTGGATGCCGTGCCCCGACTCACTCCTTCACTCTATTTGGGCACGGCGTGGGTGATTATTCCCCTCTATACCAATGGATTGTGGATGCCGTGCCCCGACTCACTCCTTCACTCTTGTTTGAAGAATTTGGGCACGGCGTGGGTGATTATTACCCTCTATACCAATGGATTGTGGATGTCGTGCCCCGACTCACTCCTTCACTCTATTTGGGCACGGCGTGGGTGATTATTCCCCTATATACCAATAGATTGTGGATGCCGTGCCCCGACTCACTCCTTCACTCTATTTGGGCACGGCGTGGGTGATTATTCCCCTATATACCAATAGATTGTGGATGCCGTGCCCCTACACGCTCACTCCTTCACTCTATTTGGGCACGGCGTGGGTGATTATTCCCCTATATACCAATGGATTGTGGATGCCGTGCCCCTACACCCTCACTCCTTCACTCCTTCACTCCTCTTCTCCGCTGCAGCCACTTCCAATAGTGTCTTGAGGACAGAATCTGGGTTGAGGCTGATGGAGTCGATGCCTAGGTCAACTAAGAAACGGGCAAATTCTGGGTAATCGCTTGGTGCTTGACCGCAAATACCGATTTTACGTCCATGTAATTTTACAGTTGCGATCGCTTTTGCGATCATTCTCTTGACGGCGTTGTTACGTTCGTCAAACAAATGGGCGACTAATTCAGAATCCCGATCTAATCCCAATGTCAACTGGGTTAAATCGTTGGAACCAATGGAAAAACCATCAAATACTTGGCTAAACTCGTCTGCAAGTTGCACATTACTGGGTAACTCACACATGACATACACTTGCAAGCCGTTTTCACCCTTCACCAAGCCATTTTTTGCCATTTCCGCTACAACCCGCTTGCCTTCTTCGGGGGTACGACAAAATGGCACCATTAAAATCACGTTGGTTAAACCCATTTCATCCCTTACCCGCTTCATGGCTTGACATTCCAAAGCGAAACCTGATTGATACCGGGGGTCGTAGTAGCGAGAAGCACCACGCCAACCAAGCATGGGGTTTTCTTCTTTTGGCTCAAATTGTTGCCCACCAAGCAGGTTGGCATATTCGTTACTCTTGAAATCACTGAGACGAACTATTACAGGGTTGGGGTAAAATGCTGCGGCAATGGTTCCCATACCCTGTGCCAGTTTATCAATGAAAAATTCCTTTTTATCTGGGTATTTAGCGGTTAATTCTTGGATTTGATGTTGGACAAATTCATCTTCTAACTGGTCAAAATGAACTAATGCTAAGGGGTGTACTTTAATATGGTTGGCAATAATAAATTCCATCCGAGCCAATCCCACCCCATCATTGGGAATCGCCGCATAACCAAATGCTGTTTCTGGATTACCCACATTCATCATGATTTTGGTGCGGGTGTGGGGTAATTCGTCTAAGGGTATATCCTCTACTTCATAGGATAATAAACCCTGATAAACCTTTCCTGTTTCCCCCTCTGCACAGGAAATCGTCACCTCTTCCCCACTACTAATAGCGGTGGTAGCATTGCCACAACCAACTATGGCAGGAATACCCATTTCCCGAGCGATGATTGCTGCATGACAGGTTCTTCCCCCCTGGTTAGTAACAATCGCACTGGCTTTTTTCATGATTGGTTCCCAGTCTGGGTCTGTACGATTTGTTACCAATACTTCACCGGGCTGAAACAGATTAATTTGCTGGACATCCAGAATCACTCTGGCTTTTCCTTGTCCAATCATTTCACCCACACTACGTCCTTCGATCAGTACCTCACCTTTTTCTTGCAAACGATAGGTACGCAGGACATTCTGTTGCTTTTGTGATTGTACGGTTTCTGGACGGGCTTGGACAATAAATAATTCATTCGTGATCCCATCTTTTGCCCATTCAATATCCATAGGTGTGTGGACACCACGAACTTGGGAGTAGTGTTGTTCAATTAAACTTGCCCATTTACCTAATTGCAGGATTTCATCATCACTCAGGGCAAATTGCTGGCGTTCTTTTTTGGGTACTGGAACATTTTTAGTCAGTTTACAACCACCCTGGTCATAAACCATTTTAATTTCCTTAGTACCCAACCGTTTAGCTAAAATGGGGCGATATCCTTGTTCTAAAGTCGGTTTAAATACTAAGTATTCATCTGGGTTTACCGATCCCTGAACCACATTTTCGCCCAAGCCATAGGCGGCGGTGATTAATGCTGCATCTTTAAAACCAGTTTCGGTATCAATGGAGAACGTCACCCCAGAGCAAGCCAAATCAGAACGTACCATTTTTTGTACCCCTACCGAGAGGGCAATATTGAAATGGTCGAAGCCTTTGATTTGTCGGTAGGAAATGGCTCTGTCAGTAAAAATTGATGCAAAGCACTTGTGGCAAGCATCTAGAACTGCCGATAGTCCGTGGACATTGAGGTAGGTTTCTTGTTGTCCGGCAAAGCTGGCATCTGGTAAGTCTTCTGCTGTGGCACTGGAGCGTACAGCTACATCGGTATTCGCACCATATTCTTGACATAACTGATCATAGGCGGTAGCGATCGCTTGTTGCAATTCTTCTGGAAAGGGGGTTTGCAGCATTAAATATCGAGCTTGTTTGCCGCATTGACGCAAATTATCTACATCTTCCACATCCAGATTGGCAAAAATCTCCCTTAACTTGGCTTCTAATCCTGCTGTTTGGATAAAGTAACGATAAGCATAAGCTGTAGTGGCAAATCCATCTGGTACTTTTACCCCTTTGGGTATAAGTTGCTGAATCATTTCCCCCAAAGAAGCATTTTTTCCACCCACTAGAGGAATATCCGCAATTCCTACTTGAGTAAAAGGCAATACCAGAGCATCTTCACCGAAAACTTTACCAGGGGTTTGTTGATCGATCGCTGTTTTCAGCATATTTTTTATATCCTTTATTTAATACATATACATAAGCAACACTAAGCTCAATAAATTATCCACTCCTACACTCCTTTGTTCCTCTACTTTTCCTGCACTTATGGTTATACGAATATAATTTGAGGATCTTGTGAGGACATTGTTACAAAATCAAGCAGAGGTGGTGGCAAAGTTGAGTATTTTTCAGGAATTGGTTATCTCCCTAGCCCTTGAGCGGGCGGCTGCGCCAACGGGAGAGGGAACTCTTAACTCTTAACTCTTAACAGGTATTGTATGACGCTTCGCGTCCAGCTCCGCTAGAGCATCCCATCCCAATTTCTCAAAAATATAGCACTACGCAATTACGCCGCTTCTAAAAGTCTTAACAAATCTACCCATTTCTGGATAAACCTCGACAAACCGAACTCCACGGTTTAAGTTTGCTCGACTCGAAGTGCCTATCGGCTTGAATTGTAACCTGGCAGTTTACACCGCCTCATTACAACTCTTGACCACGAGTCCCCAGTTAGGGATACTGTAATAATCGTGCCGACGATTAAGAACAGTACAAGACTTCAGACTATTGGTGGCTGTACGCCATCCTGACCAGACGTGTTTAGATGGATTCACTCCATCCAAAGCGGTTAAAGCCAGGGGTAATCTTTCACTCAAATACATTGCTCTACGGCCGATTGCAATCGCAGCAGCTACACCGCTGGAAATGCCATACATTCTGAGGTATTTAATCAAACCAATTTGGCTTGTATAAGCAGGGTTTACGTGGATTAATTTGATACCACGATTGGTTAGGATTGAAGCTAAAAGCTGATTGAATCGAGCGTAAGCCCATCCGGACAGCATTCGAGCATATTTTTTACCTTGCTCTTTTAGCTGTTCTTTTTTCTTAAAAAAATCTAAGTGTTCCCCAACAACAGGACAAGAAAATGTTTTTGCTAATGTCGCAAGTTGTAACGCTACTTCGACAATTTGAGCGTCCTGTTTTCCTGTTCTTAAACCAAGTTCAAATGGGATTTTACCGTGATGCTTTAAATTCCCTTGGGAATCAATGTAAGCCCAATCGACAGAAGCAACATTCAAATCGTAAGCAACAACACCACCATCTGTAAACTGATATTCTTCAGTTTTAACCGTAGTTGGTGTGAATTGAACAGCAGCATTCCATTTACCATTTTTGTAATAGAATTGCCAACTTTTAGCGCTCTGATTGTCACACGCAGGTAAACGATTAATATTGCGGTCAAACCCACCTAAGCGAGTGGTTACGAATTTACCGAAACGATTTTCTAGACAGTAAGGAACGCGGAATTTAATGTATTCGCCATCCCATTGACAACTCTGATTGCCGAGTGTTTCACCTTTTGAACCAACGATGAAAACCTGATTATGCGGTACTTTCACTCGTGTAGCTAAGTTTTTTAACTTCTCAATACGACGTTCTAAATCAGCAATTATACGCTTTTTATTGTGAAGTTGAAAACGTAAATTTTGCCAATTAGTATCACGAAATTTTAACGAACAGGAGATAGGAAAGCAGCAACCTGTTTTAGAATTATGCCAGTTCTTTTTATGATAAAACTTCCGAGCGTTCTTTAACTTTTTCTCAGCTTTCCGAACCCATTCTCTAGCGGATTTTAATTTACCTTCGAGAGTTTTGATGTGTAATTTGCGATGTTCTTTAGCTGCATCGAATTGACCTTTAGCGTCAGAAATAACACCGTTAGCTTGACGCTTATTCAGACCATAGGTTTTCTGTAAATGGGTATTCCACCCACCTTTATTGAATTTGACACCTTTCTCAAGCGTAATTAGATGATTTACAGTTTCGCAAACTGCCGAACGATAAATCGGAGTGAAAGCGTAGAGAAACATCTCAAATTCGGTAAACCCAACCGCATTCATTTCGTCTGCGGGAGTTGGAAGACCTTTTGTATAAGTAAGAATGCTCATTTTCGATGTTTCTCCTGTTCTTTCGACCTATAACGAATATATCTCCATATCTACCCAGTTGTCATGGTTTAATTTAAATATTTTTGTACAGATTTGACCACACTGTCAACGATAGCTTTATTCTTGCGGCTACGAGAGCCGTACAATCTGGCACTGAAAACAGTAACAAGTTCGATCATGTCCGTGACTAACTCGTGTTCAAAGGACTTCTCTTGTCTGCATCTGCCCAACGGCGAAGCGTTTTAACAGAGATACCTAGTTTTTCGGCGGCTTCGCCAATACTGACAGTCATTTCTTTGGAATTGTCCATTTTAACTACCCTAGTGACTACACACTATTATATGGACGTTCCGGTAGTTATGTCCAGTTTTGGGTAGTAATTAGATTACAGCTTGAAACCCCTAACACCTAACCCCTTTCATTTGTAAGAGGTGATGGGAAAAATTTGTCCTCCTGCCCCCTGCCTCCTTCAATGAAAGTATGAAGACTTTTTAGCTAAAAAGAATTGAGAATTGTGACAAATGATTACAAATGTCAGGGTACCCTCACGACATTCTCACAATTGCCGCCTATCCTTGAAACAAATCGGCACTAAAAATGATGACGGCAATATACCTAACAAATAGCTTTATAGAAGATATTTCTTGAGTAATCAATAACTCAACAAGTTCGGGATCGAGAATTTAGAATGAGGTTTTAAAAATCATGGCTGACTGTCCTTGCTGCTCCCACACCCTTTTACAACATGTACGCGGTTCTCTTACTTATTGGTTTTGTCGTCATTGTTGGCAAGAAATGCCTGTATTCAGTGAAAATAGGTCAATTACATTCACTAACTTGTTTGCAGAACAAGTTTCTAGTAAACAAGAGATATCCCAAGCAAAACAGGTTGTTGTACCTCTCGTTCCCCAGTCCTCTCAAAAAGAATGGATTGGAGTTGAAGAATTATCGGAACTTCTTCATACAACCTCATAAGTAATATTAGTTTATAAAGCTGAATATACAAGATTATCGAAATTGATTGAAATTGATAGATAAAAAAACCCCGAAGATATTCGAGGTTTTTTTGTTTCAGGCTTAAATTTTGAATTTAGCAGTCAATTCCGGTTGATTCAAATTAATCTACTTGGATGCTTGCTATAGATACTTAGGAATGTTAATGATCTCAATTTTATTCCCAGGGATCATAACATATTTGCAGTGACTAAATTGAATGCTAATCTTCTGACCATTCCTCACTACCTAACAAATCGATAATGTGGTCTCTCAGCAAAAATTCGTTTCTTTCTAATTCTACCTCCACACATACCCATTCCCGACCGGGGATGTATTGACAAAGAGCATAAATTGGTTGATTGGGGTTAACCAGTCCTTTTCTTACTAGTTGACGCGCTTCATCTCTGATTACTTCTATGTCATATTTAACAGCAGTATTAACCATCACCCATCTCCTAAAGCTTTTTCTAAATCGAAATACTACACAACCAACATTTAACTCCTATCTTCATTCTATTAATAAATAATGAATAAATTGTGAAGATAGAAAGCATTAATAATGACATTCACTCTATTGCGTCGTTTTACCAAGGCTAACTGGTATACACCCTGCTGATAGCAGTTAATGCAACTAACGATGCTCAGGTCTATAGAACCCAGGTACTCATTTTCACTAGAATACATTAGCATCTAGTGCTGAGTGAAACTAGCTTGAAAGTGTTTTTGGGAACTAATATTTTAATGTCAGGCAATTAGGATATAAATCCCATTAAGTAACAGTATAACAATCAATCAGATTTTGTATCACTCGATAAATCGTAAAATATGATACTTTTTTATGTTGCTTTGGTAAAAAAATAGACATTTTTTCGATAAAAATTGATACCAGATATACTTGCCTGTTGTTGATGTAATCAGATTAAATGTATCAAAAATATGTTAATATCCAGTTCATTTTGAGTAAAAATACTTTGAGAGCAAGTATATTGGTTTGATACCGGTAGAATTTATACAGTGATTTTATACTGATAACAGACTTAGGAGGATATAAAAATCTCTACTTTGTGATCAGTTTTAGTTACCTGTGAAAACAACTACACCGAATTTAAATAATTTTTGCAAACAATATATTAAGTTTTTTATATCTATAGATAGATGAAAAAATTTGCAACTACTGAATAATTAAGTATATATTCTGAAAAGTATCAATATTTCTGATGATAGGTTAAGAGTAATTGTTGGGTTAATGCGATCGCATGAATACCAATACTTGTCGGTTAAGGGGAAAAGGGGAAGGGGAAAAGGTGGAAGAAACAATCTTTAACCCTTACCCTTTAACCTTTTCCCCAAACCAAATTTTGAGTTCAAAATGCTTAACCGAGTACTATTGGCATGAATACAAATATTCACATCAACCCAGTTGCTATTGCTAAAATCAACTATCACCACTCTTTTTGAGAGAAAAGCGATCGCTCTGTGGTGCGGCAAAAATTCTCAGTTTTGCCACAAAACAGTCCAAGAATCATTTTTTCTGTAGGGTGCATGACGCTGCGAGAATATTTGAACTTAGCAATGAAACTTGTAACGTCACGCACCAATCATTGATTGTGACACGCAGCTTTAGTCCTGTTATATTTTCAGCATCATCAAGAATACCAGGATGCGATCGCTCTGTAGTTGATGATAAAATTGATTTCCAATTGTGTTATTGATCTACGTGAAATTGGTGCAAGTTGTCAGCACGCCTACTTCTTATCTTCCATGCCCTCCTCAAACAGCAACTACGGAAAATTGTCCAGTTACAAGTAGAAAAACTACACCAAAGATTGGGCGATCGCAATATGTCTCTCAAGCTTTCTGATGCATCCCTTGACTTTGTCGCCGATGTTGGTTTTGACCCGGTGTTTGGTGCCCGTCCCCTCAAACGTGCTATTCAACGGGAGTTAGAAACGCAGATTGCTAAGGCGATTTTGCGGGGTGAGTTTAGCGATGGTGACACTATTTATGTGGATGTAGAGAATGAGCGTCTTGCCTTTAAGCGTTTACCCGCAGAGTTGTTGACAACTTAGTTTGGATTGTAGATTAATATCATCAAAAGACGCAAAAACATGAAATATGAGTTTGCGTCTTTTTGTGATCATCTATTCCTATTTTTAGTCAAAATATGCCCACTATATAGTTGGCTATCATAGCACTAACTTGTATAAAAAGGCAACCCAAAAAACCTTAATTTCTCGTTCATCAAACCGTATATTTGGCTACAATTTATCGAGTTTTTTCGATTTTAAGTAACAATTTCGTTACAAAGATATCGATTAAATTAAGTACATCAAAGAATTATTGCAAAATGATAAATATTTAACCGTGGAAAACCGTTACAATAACCAAAATTGTTCTAAGTATTGGTGCGATCGCTGTTTATATTTTCATCATCACTAAGAATACCAGGATGCGATCGCTCTGTGGTTTGATGATAAAATTTATTTCTAGTTGGGTTATGTTTACCAAAATTAATCAAATAAATTTTCAAAATTGCATAAAATAACTTCAGTATTTCCGCATATATCAGTGAAGAAGTTCAAAGAATGAAGCGTAATCTGACTGCATTATTTATATTAGTGTTAGTGCAATTAGGACTATGGAAAATAGTTCCCATGATAGACCACATAGTCTTAAGCGATACTAAGGCTGAACAAAACACTACAAAATCTTCAACAGTATCCCATATAACTACTCTTAAAGGTCACGCATTAAAAGTGACTTCTGCGGCTATCACTGCTGATAACAATAGAATAATAAGTGGCAGTGAAGACAACACTATCAAAGTTTGGAATTTCAGAAGTAGTCAGTTAGAACGCACTCTTTCTGGTCATACAGGAGTTGTGAATTATCTTAGTGTTACTCCTGATGGAAAGCATATAGTTAGTGCTGACTCTGGAAGCGTTAGAATTTGGAATCTACAAACGGGTGCATTGATACGTAAGTTAGAAAATTCAGGAACCATTCGCTTTGTTAGAACAAGTAAAGATGGAAGAACTCTAGTAATGGATGGTGGTACTCAAATTGAAAAGATTCAATATAATAAGGATGGTTACATTTATTCTGACGAGCGAAAAAAATATCTCATTAATGTTGTTAATTTAAAAACTGGCACAAATAGAAAACTTGTTCATAAAAATTTATTGACTCAAGTAAAAATTAGTTCTAGTGGAAATATTTTAGTAACTGGAGATAATGAAGGTAAATTAAATATTTGGAATTTACGAAGTGGGAAATTGCAAAAAAAGCTAATAGGACATGAAACTGAGATTAAATCTATTGCTATCAGCCCAGATGAAAAAACAATTGTCAGCACTGAAGATAATGGACAAATTAAAATTTGGGATTTGATTTCTGGGAAAATGAAAATAACCTTTACTGGGCACAATTATTCACATTTATATCCTGTTAGAATAGTAATACCTAATAACAATACACTTGTAAGTTGGAATAAGAACAATAAAGCAATAAAAATTTGGAATTTGCAAAATGGTAATTTAAAACATACTATTAAACCTCTGAAAGATTCTAGAGAATTTTATAGCATAACTTTTAATGGTAAAAATATTATGACTGAAGAATATTCTGGCATCCAAATTTGGGATGTATTAACAGGTAAACTGAGAAATACTCTCGAAATAAAAGATGATATCCTCGCTTTTAGTCCTGATGGTAAAACTGTGGCTACTCGTATTGAGGATAATAATATTAATATTTGGCGAATTACATCTGGTAATTAGATATTTGATATTTTATTTTCTTGGTAATTGTAATTAAATTATACGTCTAATTCTTTTTATTAACTATGAACAGCATACCAGATTATCCAGATTATTCGGCACATGGCTACAAAATTATCAAAGAAATAGGACGCAACCGAGAAGGAGGAAGAATTACTTGGTTAGCTTCATTTATTGAAACAGATGACCAAGTAGTTATTAAACAGTATTCTTTTGCTCAAACCGATTCCAATTGGTCTAGCTTTAATGCTCACGAACGGGAAATAGAAGTATTAAGGGGACTCAATCACCCAAGGATTCCTAGATATTTAAAAGCCTTCCCTACATTGAATGGCTTTTGCTTAGTTCAGGAATATATTGATGCTCCTTCTTTAGCTATTTCTCGCAGTTTTGAAAGAGAGGAAGTCAAGAGAATTGCTATTCAAGTATTAGATATATTGGTATATTTACAAAATCGTATTCCTTGTATAATTCATCGAGATATTAAACCAGAAAATCTTTTGGTAGATGAGCAATTAAATGTTTACTTAATTGACTTTGGTTTTGCTCGTATTGCTAGTCAAGAAGTATCAGGTAGTAGCGTTTTCGTCGGTACTCCTGGTTTTATTCCACCAGAGCAGTTATTCAAGCCCACGACAGCTACAGATTTGTACGCTTTGGGGGTAACATTAATTTGCTTGCTGACAGGAACCAAATCAACAAAAGTCCAAACTTTACTGGATGAGGATGAACCCTACCAAATTCGATTTCGACATTTACCCAAACTCAGTCTGGGTTTTTTGGACTGGTTGGAAATGATGGTACAACCCAAACTCAAAGACCGTTTTGAAAATGCACAAGAAGCACTGGATGCTTTGAAGCCTCTTGATATGACTCGTTGTCCACAAGTTGAGTTCAGTCATCAGATACGGGATTTCAAAGCAACACACTTAGACGAAAAAATACGGCAATCTATCACTATTGAAAATTTAATACCAGATACATCACTGGAAGGTCGTTGGGAAGTCGCTTACCATCCTCGTGACCCATTGCATAAGCCTAACTCTCACCCTTGGATTAGCATTACGCCAATGAATTTTACTGGTAATCATACGACGTGTAATATCGAAGTAGATACTAGTCAGTTGATGGCAGGTAAATTGTATAAACGCCAGTTATTTTTGCATACAAATGGATACCCAAAGACTCACACTTTGACTGTAAAAGTACGAACGGCTGTGATTCCAATTCAAGAAAGAAGAAAATCTTATGCAAGTCTAATTTGGGCGTTTTTAACTGGTGAGATAGCTACAATTACAGCGACTAAAATTATAGAAATCATGGCGTTTTATGATATCGTATTCTGGAATTGGTCTGGTATATTTTTTGGAATTCCAGACGGTACTATTGGAGCTGGAATTTTTGGTACAGTAGGGGCAATTTTTGGGTCTATAGCAAGTCCTGTAATTGCTATAATTTACAATTTATTTCAGGAAAAAAAGCAAAAGTTAAAAAATATTTCCCCATATCCAAAGCCAGAGCCATATTTAAAGGAATACGGGAAATTGATGAGATCATCTTTGTTTTATGGAATGCTGATTACTGGTGTGTTGGGAATTATCATCGGCGGTGTTTACGGAACAATTGTTAGTTCATCTAGACCGAACGATTTAGTGGGAATTATTGGGATGTCGATATGGGGAATTATAAGTGGAGGCTTTTTTGCTTGTATTATCGGTGGAATAACTGGTGGAATAGCTGGATCGATAATTGGATTTGTAACTTATTTTCTTACCTGGGCTATTTTGAAGATTGTAAATGATTGGTTGTCCCTACTTGCTACAGTATTTGGAATTAGTGTAGGTCTTGTTTTTGTGGTTGGCTTTCTCAATCAATTTACTATGTTGGCGCTGGGAATAACAGGAATACTCTTGTTATATGAGATGGTTTATACACCCATCAAGCACCATAGATTAATCACGAAATATCGTCATTCTGAGAAAAATCTTATCAAGCCGTAGTTGTAGCGATTATCTTGGAAGTGAAGAGGTTAATTTATGATGGTGGCGCACGCCGAGCATCCCAATTTTTCAAAAATATTGCTTAGTGGGAGCCGGAAAGCTCCCTTGATATCTGATGCGGGCTTTCCGGCCCGCACTACAAATTTAAACCATTGCAAAACATCACTATCAATTATTAATGAGATTGCTTGTTTCGTAATTGGTTGAACAAGTTTGGCATTTTCCCAAAAATGAGCATCTAATTCAGGAATATCAGAAGTGTCAAGTTCTTCATCGGGAATATTCTGAATTTCTTCAAGTCGTTTGGTTGAGATATTCATCAGCTAGCAATCAATTCAATATAATATGCTGCACGGTGGGGATTATTTTTGAGTATACCCAGTTTATATGTAAGATAATCTTTGATCTGAAACCAATTAATTGGAGATTGTCATCAAATCATGTCAATTTCCAAATTTAGCTACTCATATCAAACCATAACAGCATGGCAAACCTCACACCTAATCCCAGCTTCAGTTTGACAATTCGCATTGAAATACCTAACCGCATAGGTATGTTGGCTAGTGTTACCAATGCGATCGCATCTAGTGGGGGTAATTTAGGACAAATTGATTTAATTGAGCAAACTAGGAAAATTTCCATCCGGGATCTCACCGTCGATGCTGCAAGTACGGAACAAGCTGAGGGAATTGTGCAAGCGGTGAAGGCTTTACCTGATATTAAGGTGTTAAATGTCTACGATCGCACCTTTAATTTACACCGGGGGGGGAAAATTAGTATTGCCAGTCGTATTCACCTCAAAAGCGTTTCTGACTTGGCAATGGCTTATACTCCAGGGGTAGGTAGAATTTGTAGTGCGATCGCTCAAAATCCAGAGGAAGTATATAATCTAACTGTCAAACAAAACATGGTTGCCATTGTGACTGATGGTAGTGCTGTATTGGGTTTAGGTAATTTGGGTCCAGCAGCAGCTTTACCTGTAATGGAAGGGAAAGCCATGTTATTTAAAGAATTTGCTGGTATCGATGCTTTCCCCATCTGTATAGATAGCCAAGATACAGAGGAGATTGTGCGTACAGTTAAGAATATTGCCCCCGTGTTTGGGGGGGTGAACTTAGAGGATATTGCAGCTCCCCGTTGCTTTGAAATTGAAGCCAGACTCAGGCAAGAATTAGATATTCCTGTATTTCATGACGATCAACATGGTACCGCGATTGTCACCCTAGCGGCTTTATTAAATGCTTTGAAATTAGTACATAAACCCATAGAACAAGTCCGGATTATAATTAATGGTGCCGGAGCCGCTGGAGTTGCCGTAGCTCGGCTGCTGCGTAAAGCTGGAGCAGAAACCATCTGGATGTGCGATTCCCAAGGAATTATTTCCACCAGTCGCCCCCATTTAACCCCAGAAAAGCAGGAATTTGCTGTCAAAGCCCAAGGTGCTTTAGCTGGTGCAATGCAAGGGGCTGATGTGTTTATTGGCTTGAGTGCCCCAGGAGTACTCACCCCAGAAATGGTGAAATCTATGGCGAAAGATCCAATTGTCTTTGCGATGGCAAACCCCATTCCCGAAATTCAGCCAGAATTAATTTACAACGATGTTGCCGTGATTGCTACCGGCCGCAGCGACTACCCCAACCAAATTAACAACGTCTTAGCCTTCCCTGGGGTATTTCGCGGTGCATTAGATTGTCGAGCTGCTACCATTACAGCTACCATGTACCTAGAAGCTGCAAATGCGATCGCTTCATTAATCAAACCCTCCGATCTAGATCGAGAACATATCATTCCTTCTGTTTTCGATGAGCGAGTAGCTACTGTTGTTGCTGGTGCAGTACAACGAGCTGCTCGTCAAGAAGGTATTGCTTCTTGTTAAGATTATTCATTATTAGGGTGGGCACTGCCCACCGGGTGAATAAAAAAATGTGTGGGAGAGCTAGAAAAAGTAGGTAATAAGTAATAAGTTAGGACTTACGCAACTGGCATATTTTCCCCTGGTTTAAGGGTAGCTTTTAATTATTATCCGATTCTACCCTTACATAGCAAAGCTTTAGAGCTTTAGAATTAGTTTTTCTACATTTTTCTTGCTGTTAGCTAGTAATTAGGGCTTGCTGAAAAAGTCATGATTGTGGGGGTAGGGAACTCTTAACAGGGAACTCTTAACAGTTTTAGCCTTCCTGTTGACAATTTTTTGAATTCCAATAAATTGTCAATACAAGATTTTTAAGCCTTATATCCTTATTCTCTTGCACTTTTTCCGACAAGAATCGCCTGAAAAGCTTACAGCATAAGATTTTTAAAGTTATTCGGCAGACCCTAATTAGATAGTTTATGTTTATACTATGCCAACCAACAAACATTACCATTGATATCTTTTATCCCACTCCATATACTCTCTGTAATTAGTTCAAAATCATTATTTTTTAATCTTAATAAACAACAAACAGCAAACATTAATTCATAACCTCCATTTTCAGCTAAATATTCTCCGATTGCACGTATTTCTAATCTTGTATCTTCTAAATCATTCTGTATATATTTATCTAATTGTTTTTCCAAATTTTTAATGATTCCGCATAATTCAAAAATATTGAAAGTATCTGAACAATATTTTTTAGCGACACTATAAACTTCTAATTGTGCAATACCATAAACTAACTCGGACATTGGCAATCTCCTTAATATTATGAATGTGCCTTATTGAGCTGTACCCCTCACTCAATTATCCGATTCCACCCCTACACTGCAAAGCTTCGGTTTTGGCTTTTTTACAGTTTTCTACTAGTCGGCTCATTAGTTACCATTCCGTAATCCCTTGCTGTGCGGCTATTTCAGCCATATCTAAATAATCTTTCGAGGGTAAAAGTTCATCCTACATCTGTGACAAGACTTGTTCCTTGACTCTGGCAAGGAACACAGGGCTGGAGGCTCTGCCTCCAAATCGAGACAGAGCCTCACGTCACACCTACCAAGGCAGAGCCTTGGCACGAGAGTGACAGCAAAAAAGTTTTACCATTTATGGGATAAATCATCCTGAATTACATTACTGAAGCTGAATGTGTAATTAAGGACATTAATATCCGTGGTTACTGATATTAATGAGCATCAGTTGTCAGATATAGCATTACGCAATTAGGTTAGGACATTATTGAACGCACCAAACCTATGAATAGTAAAATGCGTGACTTTTGACTGTTGACTTGCGCGTAGCGCTATAAGTGCCTATTTATCAAAGATGAGTCATGAATGTGGTTGACGATATCACTCTGATTCATAAATTTGTACAGGGAGAAACGGAGTCATGGTTTAACCATAATTTGCGTATCGAAACAGCCTGTAAAAAAATTCTGTTGATGAGTAAAAGTGGGAATATGCTAGCTAATGTTGATGAGGCAAGCAACTTTCAGTCATTTCTTGTCAATGGTGAATCTCGCTATTGGGAATTGATCAACAAAGTACTGCTAGAGCATCACCTCATGCCAATTAGCAGTACACAAAATGGATGGACTAGGTATGAATACTGTCCAATTCCTGACAATTATACAATGAACTTTACAGAAGCTAGGGTATTATGGCGAAATTGGCGCAACTATCAGTATCAGCAGGTAAAAAAGGTCTATGTTTATCTTTACCCAAATGAACTACCAGCCCTTCAACGAAGTAAGGGCTGGTAGTTCATTTATTGCTGATCTAAACGCAGCACCGCCATAAACGCTTCCTGGGGCACATCAACAGTACCTACAGATTTCATCCGCTTTTTACCTTTGGCTTGTTTTTGTAAGAGTTTCTTCTTACGGCTGATGTCACCACCGTAACACTTAGCCAGTACATCTTTACGTAAAGCGGGAATATGTTCACTGGCAATTACTTTACTACCGATCGCAGCTTGGATGGGAACTTTAAATTGATGGCGGGGGATAAGTTCTTTCAGTTTTTCTGCCATGGATCTACCTACACCATAGGCCTTATCCCGGTGAACAATCATAGCTAGGGAGTCCACCGGATCGCCATTAATCATTAAATCCAGCCTGACCAAAGGATTTTCCCGGTAACCAATCAGGTGATATTCCATACTAGCATAGCCCCGCGATCGCGACTTCATTTGATCGAAAAAGTCTGTCACCACTTCCGCTAGGGGCAACTCATAGGTTAAGGTAGTTCGCCCTTGGGTGAGATACTTCATATCCTTAAAAATACCCCGGCGACTTTGTGACAATTCCATCAAAGTTCCCACAAAGGTTTCGGGAGTAATCATCTCCACCTGGACGTAGGGTTCTTCAATTTTTTCCCGATCATTGGGAGGAGGTAAATGGCTGGGGTTATCAATATACATTGACTCACCCTTCACCGTTGTGACCCGATAAACTACGGAAGGGGCAGTAATAATTAAATCCAGGTTATATTCCCGTTCCAACCGTTCCTGGACGATTTCCATGTGCAGCAAGCCGAGGAAACCGCAACGGAAACCAAAACCCATAGCACTGGAAGTTTCCGGCTCAAATTGCAACGCCGCATCATTGAGTTTGAGCTTATTCAAAGCCTCTCGCAAATCTTCAAACTGATCCGCATCAATGGGGAACATCCCACAGAACACCATTGGATTTGCCTCTGTATAGCCCGGTAATACCTCTGGAGCCTTCGACTTAACTAAAGTAATGGTATCTCCTACCCGCGCGTCACTCACGGCTTTAATCGCCGCTGAGAGATAGCCTACTTCCCCAGCGTGTAATTCTTCCACTGGCTTTTGATTGGGAGAAAGCACACCTAAATCGTCGATTTCATACTCCTTACCCGATGCCATTAAGTAAATGCGATCGCCTTTTTTCACCGTACCATCCATCACCCGGAAATAGACAATCACCCCCCGGTAGCTGTCATAGTAGCTATCAAAAATCAGTGCCCGTAAAGGTTGTTCTACGGTATCACGGGGTGGTGGTACTCGTTTGACAATAGATTCTAAAATTTCATCAATCCCAATACCTTCCTTAGCAGAAGCTTGAATCGCATCGCTACAATCCAAGCCAATAATTTCTTCAATTTCCCCCACAACTCGCTCTGGTTCAGCCCCCGGCAAGTCAATTTTATTTAAAACGGGGATAATTTCCAAATCGTGTTCCAGTGCCAAATATACATTTGCCAGGGTTTGTGCTTCCACCCCTTGGGAAGCATCCACCACCAGCAAAGCCCCTTCACAAGCGGCCAAAGAGCGGGACACCTCATAGGAAAAATCAACATGTCCAGGAGTATCAATTAGATTCAGTACATACTCCTGTCCATCCTTTGCCTTGTAATTCATCCGGGCAGCTTGCAGCTTAATTGTAATGCCGCGCTCCCGTTCCAAATCCATACTGTCGAGGAACTGTTCCTTCATTTGCCGTGTTTCCACAGTACCAGTAACTTGTAGCAAGCGATCGGCAAGGGTGGATTTCCCGTGATCTATATGGGCAATAATACAAAAATTACGAATGCGATTTACGGGAACGTCAGTCATATACTTTTTTGCTTTACCAGCAACTGAGGATAAAAACGTAGTTACTTAACGTATTTTAATGCTTTCTGGGCGATCGCGCTTCTAGTTATAGCAAAAGCCATCAGGTAGTAGACAAGGGAAGGCTTCTGTACCCCGGAGTGTGGGAGTGAAGGAGTGAAAGAGTGAAGGAGGGAAGGAATGATGAATTAAAGACTGTCAACCATCAACTATCAACGTATCAACCATCCTCTACACCTACCTTCTTGGTTGTAATCTATAATTGAACTCTCTTGGCTTTGGAAAAACCAGGATTCTGAACTGTTGTTGCTGAGCCGATTAAAAATCGGAGGGAGCAACGTTGTTCTGCCCCAAAGGGCTTTGACTGGCTCAAACAGTCCTACCCGCCTCGACCCTGAAGGGCTGTACGGCTACTTTAGGTCTTCCAGCCTTGAAAGTTTTACGTGCCAAAGGTGCAAAAAAAAGACTTCTCAGCACAACCCTATACTTTCAGTTGTCGTAGTTGGTGAACCTCAACAGGTTTTGTTAAAGGAGTTTCTCATCCTGTGTTGGTATCTACACTTTACCAGAAACGCCGGATTAAAACCTGACGGGTCGGATTTCATCCCCTCCTTAAAAGGATACTGTTGGCGAATAGTAGGTTTGACCCCTCACTAGGCTAAAAATTGGGGATTATTGGAATAATTTGGACTTGGTTTTTTCTCCCCCACTCCCAAGAGGGTGATAACCCTAATTCGCCAATAACATCTTAAAAGACAGGGGTTCTCATCCTCCCGTATTATTTTGATAGGAGCAGAAATTCGTTGTCAAACAGGTTTAACGGTGGACGAATGAACTGTCAACAATATATAAAGGTCTAATTACGGCTACTGGCATTATGCGGTCAGAGGCGTACAATAAATATGAAGCATTGTGTAATGCAGAATCAAGGGGCAAATTCCATTAGTGAAAGCCCTGGATAGTAAATCAATCAAGCTGTTTACTGTTTACAAAGTTTTGGAAAAAACCCAATTAGAGCATCCCAACCTATGAATATGAAAGATACAGCCGATACAGCCAATACAGCCACCGAGGTGAATCAAAAATTTGCCAAAAAGGTAGAAATTGCTATCCGCTTAGATTCTGAGCTGCTAGAACAAATCCAACATTTAACTAACGATCCCAGTAAAGTGATTGAAGTTGCCATTCGCCAGTGGTTACGGGGTGAAACCAATAGAGATGATGAACTAACCAGAACCCCTAGACGAATGCACGTACCACCTCGGGGTGAATGGAATGATTGAAGTTTCAAGTCAAGCATCAAGGTATGTAAGGAGTATAAAAAAGCTCCTACCTCCTCTTCATTACAGTGTTATAACCCACAAAATACCCATTTAAATGCTGGCTTATTGGTAAAAAAATATGCCATCATCTAAGTGTCGATGCACGAAAATGCTTTGAGCGTCCCTTTGTCTAAACAACTCGAATCATGAGTATTATCGCAAATTCCCGAATATCCGATGTATTGTTGTCCGAGAATCTGGAGTCTATGACCAGTAACATTAATGGTTCATTACTAAATTTGGGAGCCGAGTTAGTATACACTCAGGATGAAACGGGACGCTATCTAAGCTTTTATTGGCAGCAAGGCGATGTCCCAGGAAGTGAAGGGATATCGCCTCCAAGTCAAATATTGAACTTACAGCAAATAGTCAATGAGTGCTCTGGAGATGAAATTTTTGCTCCGGTAGATCAAATTACCTATTTACAAAGGTTACACCGGGTACTATCAAATTTAGAGCCAGAAAAATGTAGGTGCTGGTTTAGTTACCATCAACATTTACTGGAATTTGAACTGGTGATTAGCCCAATTATGCCAAAACGAGGAAGTGCGGCAACAAAAGTGTTAGCTATGGGGCGACTATTACAGATAGAAAATAAAACATTAGAAATGAATCTGGGGACGCAGCAAACCCAGGAGCTAGATGTAGTTTTACGTTCCCAGCGCAATCAAAAGCTAATTCAGCAAATTACTAAAAATATCCTGTTAACTTTAGATATAGATATTATCTGGCAACAAACTGTTGATGGTTTAGGTGAGGTCCTCAATCCAGAGCATTGTATTATTTGTCCATACCAACCTGATGATTATGCTCTGAAAGTAAAAGCAGAATACCATCAGCCCACAGTTAGTTCCATGTTGGGTTTAGATATAAATATTGCTGGAGAACCAGGTTTTAAGCAGGCATTAACAACATTGGAGCCTGTATTTATTGAATCACCCCTTCATCCTTTGTTCAGTCAGTATCATCTGCTGGTAGTTGCTACCTCTTATCAAGGGCAACCCAATGGATTAATCGCCGTAGCAACCCGCAAAACTTGCCATCCTCCTACTATTTCGGAAATGGAGTTAGCCAAGGAAGTAGGCGAACAATTAGGAACAGCGATCGCCCATGCTACTCTGTGTAAAGAATTAAAAGATGCACGGCAACAAGCGGAAGAAGCAACCCGTCGCAAGAGCGATTTTCTTGCCAATGTTTCCCATGAATTGCGAACGCCTTTAAATGGTATGATTGGCTTTTTGAAGCTGATTTTGGAGGGAATGGCGGAAGATCCTGAGGAACAGAGACAGTTCCTGCAAGAAGCCCATAAATCATCCCTACACCTGTTAGATATTATTAACGATATTCTCGATATTTCCCGCATTGAAGCGGGCAAAATGGAACTGGAATTGCAATCAGTAACATTAAATGAATTATTCTCTGATGTTGAGAATTTTTCCCGTCCCCAGGCTGAAGCCAGAAACCTGAGTTTCCAAATGCAAATGCCTGATACTTGTGATGAAATCACGATTCTTGGCGACTACCAGCGTCTGAAGCAAGTCATGCTCAATCTTTTGGGTAATGCCCTTAAATTTACCCATGAAGGTGGTATCACTGTTAGCGCGGATGTGATTAATAAAAAAGTAGTATTTCAAGGTCAGCAATTCCCCAGTATGGTCAGAGTAAGGGTTGCAGATACAGGGATTGGTGTTTCTTTAGACAAGCAGGATAAGTTATTTCAATTATTTTCTCAGATAGATGGCTCTAGAACTCGTCAGTATGGTGGTACGGGTTTAGGTTTGGCAATATCCCAAAAATTGATTGAAGCTATGGGTGGAGAGGTTAATTTTTATAGCTTAGGAGAAGGTTTGGGTTCTACTGTGACATTTACTGTCCCCTTGAATCAACAGCCTGTGTTGGTTTCTAACTCTGAAAACCAATGAAAAAAACTGAAATCAGAAGGTAATTAGAGTATACGGGGAGAAATAGGTGTAATATTTTTGCACCACGTCCTAAATGATGGGTGACGTTGCGGATAGTATTATGATACAGTCGGGTCGTAAGTCTTTGATAACTGGAGTTTAGTCCTTAGTCTAAACTACAGTTATACTCTTACAGCTATTTTCATCTAATTAGACCACAGTGGAGAAATTGGATTCAATTTCTCTACCTCTTAACTAACACATTTTAAAACCCTTATAAAACAAGGCTTTTAGCCAAACAAGAAAAATTTGTTTGTTTCATTCGTTGCTAGGGTTGAAAAAAACACCGCTAGCTGGGCACTCACAGATTGCACCAATCAAGACTGATGTAATTTAATTACTCAGTATTAAGATCAAAACCTTAATAAACACGATAAAAGCCAAATAAAATAATGTAGCTTTCTTGCACCACTTTTTAGCTTTTTGTGGTTTATACGGTTAGGTGCAAGTTAGGAGTGCTCAAGGGTTTTAAGTTTTGTTTTGTGGTTGATTTACCTGAAAATTGCTGTAAGCCCGAATGGACAAGTGTAGTTTCCCAAGAACACTAGAGGCAATATGAAAAAAACACACGCAATTGCTTTTTCTTCAGTAATGGCAATGTCGGCTTTAGTAGTGACAGCTAATCCTTTTAACTTCAACTCTGCTTGGAAGATTGCTGCGGAGATTACTGAGAAGAGTCAGAAAGTTCTGTCTGTCTCAATTCCAAGACAAGGTAACCCTCTAACCTGCCATCCTGATTATTGTGGGATATGTGATCCTTGGTGCTAAGGGATTAATCCTTGTCCGAGAAATTTCTGTGACACCAGCTTAATTAACAGAACCGCACTGAGGATTTTTCATCCAAGGGTTTTGCACCTTGGCTGTAGGCAAATTAGCAGTGAGAGTAACTTTACCCTCAGCACTAATTACCCAACCCTGTGCTTCAACCATGGGTGCGGAATTCTCAGAGCGGGATAGATTTTGGGATGACTGGGTATTCCGTGGCAGACTCAGTGAAGCTATTTGTACCGGAGCATCCCCAGTTACTTGACCCAAATCCACTAGTACAGTATCACTTCCTAGCACATCTGAAGGGGCGACAGGATGCCCGCCCCTACCAACCAAGTAAAATTTATTATCACGATATTGGGCAACACAGCTAGGAGGAATCAGCTTAGATGCATCTACTACATCTGATTTCAAGTTGGCTAATCCAGATACAGGGTCAATTACTACACCATTAATTTCCACGATTCCACTGAATTGTATACCCAAGTCTGAACTAGCAGTAATGTCACTCCCTGATGTCAATTGATTGCGAACTTCGGTACCGAAAATTCCTTGAGCAGAAATACTGACTCTACCACCAAAGCCTTGTTGAGCATTAGCGGTAATATCGCTATTTTCCAACGCTGTTAAAGTATCTGTGGCAATGGTAATGTTACCACCATTGGAACTGTTACGAGCATTGGTACTAATTGCACTACCTTGTCGCAGCTGTAAGTTTTGAGATTGGATATTGATATTGCCCTTATCTCCAGCATTGGTATTGGCTGTAATTGTGGCTTGATTCTCCAGTAAGATAAACGGGGAATTGATATTAATATTTCCTGCAGAACCTGTACCTGCAAAACCGCGAAGATTTTCTGAATCATTGGGGAAAAAATTACTGGCATCGATAGTTGCTCCATCCCGGAGAATTATTCTATCAGCTGTGACACTTAAATCCCCACCTTGACCATCTTTTTTAACCGCATTTGCAAATAAGCCACTATTACGAGACTGATTCAACAATTTCAGAAATTTGGAACCCACTAATTCCACTGAGTTAGCCCTAATATCCGTATTTCCGGCTTCCCCTGTTCCAGTAGTAATGGTAGTAATTTGACCGCCATTTATCAGCCGTAACTTTCCGGTTTCAATCAATACATTCCCCCCCTTGCCGGAACTTTTACTGACTGAAGCTGAAATATTGCTGGTACTTCTGTTCGATCCCCCTGTCACTTCCACATTCTTAGCTTTAATGTTCAAATTCCCAGCATTTCCAACTCCCAAAGTATTTGTCGTTATCACAGCACCATCAGCAACTCGTAAACTACCTGTTTCAATACTTAAATCTCCACTGTTCCCTGTTGCTCCTGGAGCAACTATAGAAATCAAGCCACTTGGTCCTAACGAGAAACCATTTACACCTGGAGGTGATATCCCAATTAACTGAATATCTTCCGCTTTCACTATTAATGTACCAGCATTGCCAAAGCCAGAAGTCCCACTGGATATTAAACCGCCATCATTAATTAGCAAACCCTTGGTATTAATATTTATACGACCACCGCTACCAGTTGCACCTGGTGCTACATCTGCATATAAGCTGCTCACCATTTTACCGCTAGCTGAAATACCACTCACCTGAAATAATTCTGTGGCTTTGACATTCAATATACCATCCACACCATTCCCCGTAGTATTTGTCACCAAAGCTGAACCATCTTTGAGGAAAACATTCTTACCTTGCACCTGAATATCACCAGCACTAATACCACTGGTATCCACAGAAGCAGCGTTAATCAGTTCAATATTACCGTAGTTGATGCCCTGGGTGGGTTCTGGTTTTATCTGTCCATTGCTATTAACTAAAGACACCTCACTGTTATTTACGGACAATAAATCAACCCTGCCTGACTTGGCAGTCAAATTCCCTCCATTAAGCTGAATGTCTCCCCCAATCAGAACCAAAGACTTCCCATCTGCTACTTGCAAGCCCGCAGTTCGATTCCTGGTATTTAAGAAACCCTCAGATATATCGAGATTATTCCCGGTTCCTTGCACCTGAATCTTTCCGGGATTAGCTCCATACTGCAAACCCACGGGAGCACTAATAGTCAGAATCGGCTCACTTGAGGGGTTGGTGGCACTAAACTCTGAACCATCCAAAAATTTAATACTATCCGCAGTGCTACCAACAAAAGAACCACCAATATCTAAGTTGGCATCTTTACCAAAGATAATTCCCCGGGGATTAACCAGAAAAAGATTGGCATCACCCTGATTATTAGTGCCATCAATTAAAGTTTGAATAGTGCCATCAATATTAGAAGCAGAACTACCTGTTACCCGATTAATAATATTGTCAATTCCCTGAGCATGAACAAAGCGGACAGTTTCACCAGACTTAATAGAAAAATTCGTAAAACTGTGGAATAAGTTACCCCCGTTTTTTGGTCTAATACCACCAGTAATATCAGTAATATTATTTGTCCTAGTAATATTCGTGGGAGTGCTACCATCCTTCACTGGATTTTTTCCCCATACCGACAATGGCATTTGTAACAGCAGGGAGAATATAAAAAATAATCGAATATTTTTATGCTTAGGAAAAATATATTTGAGGAGTGTGCTATGAGGGTGCATTTTCCTCTTTGAATTTATATACTTGTTTATCTACTGTTAAATTTTATGCATTTGTTATCTGGATTGCTACTGGATTATTACTGCTTGGGGAATATGTTTTTTACAAAAAGTTTAGTTATTTATACTGGTTTGGGTGGGAAATTATATATTTTTTGTCAAAAATAAGGTTTAAGGTAAGCCATGAATTCCTTGCCCAACCTGGGTTTAAGAACCCCAGTAAATCATAGATTTACTGGTCTACAATTACTGGGGGTCAGAATCTCCCAGGAACATTGAACCTTCTTCCTTCTTCCTTCTTCCTTCTTCCTTCTTCAGATTTCAAATGGATGCAATACAGCACTTGATGTATTTTAGACTAATTTATAAGGGTTTAACCCTTTAAATTGAAAATTTTTTGTATTGCATCCATGAGAACATAATCAATTAAATTTACTAATGTGTATGAAAGTTGATAAATGGGTAGAGACCCCACTTCAGGCAACTGGGGAGAGCCAGAAAAAGTAAGTAATAAGTAATAAGTAATATAGCGGTTCTTACTCAAATGAGGTACGCCAGCAGCCAGAATTGCCAAGCCTTTCAGTTTCAAGTATGTACCTTACCAAATAGAGAAATGCTTTGACAACAGTCTTTTCCCTTTACCCGGAAAGAGGTCTGATATTCAGTTGATTTTTTAGTCATGTATCTAATGCAATTGAAAACATTTATTGGATACAAAAATTAATGTTATGTAATGATTTTAAGCCTAGAGGAAGATTTTATAAAACTAAATGAGTTCGTTAGTGGAAAGTAATAAAATGGAGATGTATATAAAGCTTATGTAAAAAAAATTCTGTTTGATGAATTTTTGTTAGTGCAATCCCCTAGGAGGTAAGATGAACACTCACAGGAAGAGACCTTTGCACAGTCGTTTTGACCTCAGGATTTTCATCTGTTGTACTCTGGCAATTGTTTTGGGTTTTGGTAATGCTGCGATCGCTGGATACCGTCCACCGGCATCACAAAAATCCCCTAGTGGTTATACGGAATCGTCTGGGGTACGGGGTAGATGTCAAGGAAATGGTGTGGATGAGGTGGTTTTGTTGGCTCCAAGACAACACGTAGGACAAACGACTTCAGTTTATCCAACGTTCGCATGGCTTATACCCCAAAAACAAGCGATGTCAGTGAAGTTTTCAATTTATGAATTCGATAATAATGATGAGCCGAAGCGACTAATTTACCAGCGAGAATTACCAGCCTTACAGGGTATTCAAAAAGTGTCTCTACCTCAGGATGTGTCGGGATTAAAGGTGGGGAAAAAATATCTCTGGCAAGTGGAAAGTTTGTGTAGCCATAATCGTCCGTCACGAAATTCTCTGGTGAGGGCAGAAATGGAGGTGGTGGAAGTGCCATCTGCTTTAAATACTGCTCTTGCTGCTACTAGCTCACGCACAGAAAGATCCAAGTTATTTGCTGCATCTGGTATATGGTATGATGCCCTGATGGAAGCCTTGGTGACTCCTGGTAATGCAACTCATTTATTAGAAGATTTGACTCGTTTGGAGCAGGGAATTGATAGTTCTGATTCCCCAATAATTTCTCCTGGTTTGGAAGAGGAAGGAGGTATTTATTCCCTTGTCAGTCAATGATAAGTAGACCTGTTGCAAAAGTGTTATGCTCCAAACGGCTAAAAACTTAACTTTTCGTAGGTTGGGTTGAACGAAACCAAACCCAACAGCAAATAGGTTTTTGTGGGGTTACCCTACCCTAGCCTTCGGTAAGCCCTTCGGCTATACGCTCCGGGCACACTTGGTGTTAGCAAAGCTCCTCTGTTGGCGCAGCCGCCCGCTCAAGGGCTAAGAGGCACGCCAGTTAGCGGGGGAGTGTCAATAGCTAAATAATCGTCGCACTAAAACCTTTATTTCTGGAAATGCTAAAGGACTAACTTCTCCCTCAGTTAGAGTAATTTCATCTGCATAATCACCATTGATGGGATTACGTAGGACTTTAACGAGGTGATTTTTTAAATCAACAACCCAATATTCCAAAATTCCAGCAAGAGCGTAAGTCTTGCGTTTTGCATCTAAATCTTTACTCAAGCTAGTGTTTGAATATTCAATCACCCAAAAAATATTTTCAGGGTATGGGTGACGAGTGCGATAAAGCATCCTCAGAGGTTGAACAATTGCTAAATCTGGTTCCGGTTCCGAATTAGCTTCAGGGATTGTAATTGGCTTGGCATCGCGCACAAGTACTTGGTTGCCAAGCTTTGACCGCAAATAATCCGCCGCATCCGTACTCAGTTGGGCGTGTTCGGGACCTTCTGGAGGCATCTCAATGATTTCTCCGTTTAACAGTTCGACGTGGCGACCTTCCAGAAGACCAACTTCAATCATACAGTGATAGTCGTCTAGCGTCCATTTGGCGGTAGTGACTGTCATATACTTTCCCAGCTTTGATTGAGAAATTTTATCTCAGGCAGAAGTTTGAAATCAGGAGGTTTGAGCGTCCTGTTGTTCAAACTTCTGACTGTAGGGTTAAAAAAACCCATCCCCTATGGGTTGTCCGTTTTGAGTTGGGGTGATAATGCCCATCTCAAAACCCCGCTCAAACCTTCTTCCTTCTTCAATAATATTCTACACAATTTTTGGCTTCTCCAGCCCATTGAATTACAGCCAATTACCTACCAAAATAAATGGCGCCCAGTAATAGGGATGGGTATATTTTTTCTTTGATGCGAACAAGTATTGTTGTGCTTTTTGTAAAGCCTCTGCCTTGCTCAGTTGGTGATGTTGCCATTCCTCGTAAAATTTTGTCACTAAGGTGGCAGTGGAACTATCATTAATAGACCATAAAGAGGCAAGCACACTACCAACTCCAGCTTGTATTGCCACACCAGCCATACCTAGGGCAGATGTTTCGTTACCTACTGCTGTTTCACAGGCTGTGAGGGTAAGCAAATCTATGTTGATGTTTTTTCCTTTAATTCTACGAATTATTTGTTCTATATCGGCGATAGTTAACTTCTGATTATTTCCTGTGACTAAAAAATTTTCTTCTGGAGCGATACCAAATTCTCCGTGGGTAGCGATGTGAATGATTGAGTATACAGATTTACCCAATTCCTTAAATAAGCGATCGCGGGTAAACTTTTCATTCAGTAGTTGTTTGCTACCGGGGATAATTCGCAAAATTTGATTAATTTCCTGTTTGACGTTGACTAGGGCATTATATCTTTGACCGTTGACCGTGGCTTTTTGGTTCAAACCTACGGCTAATGCTTTGAAATATTTGCGTTGGGAACGGAATGGACTGGTTAAGCTGAGACTGGGGGTAATAGCGATCGCATATTTTTGGAATAAAAATTGTTCTCCGTCATATAATGCTGTGATTGGTGTGGTGCGAAGAATCCCATCAGGGACAAAAATGAGGGTGGCAATGGATAATGATTCTAAATCATCCCTGAAGGGACGGATAATTTGGTTGTACAAACGTTGTGCTGGTCCGGTACGATAAATGATATCGCTATATCTTTCTAAGCCAATGCGAAACTGGTTAATTTCTTGTTGTAATTTCTGACTATCCAGTTCTATCCAGTGTAATTTCTTGATCCCATTCGGTAGACTGACAATTATTGCCGTCCGGTCTTCAAGAATGATAGAAAAGAAAAAGGCTGTAGGTTGGTTTGTGTTAATTAAAGTTACTTCCTGGTGATTAGCTACTTTCAGGTTATAACCTTTGCCAAAATAGTTTTTTAATTCTGTTTGTCGCCAATTATCGATGGTATTGATCACAGAATTTAAATTTGATTGATTCTGATTGTTAACTAAACTTAATTTTAAGCTAATTAACTGACGATATATTGTCTCTATATCCTGAGTAAAAGTTGATTTCCAAGGGCTAGTTTTGATACTTTTTAAAGTATTAATTGCTGATTCGTACCTAGCGATCGCTGACGATGATTTTGCTTGCACTTGCAAAATACGTGCTGTTGACCATTGCCATAAATAAAGGCTTTCTGGTATTTCGGAGGATGCTCTCTCTGCCTGTTTGGTTAATTGGAGAGCTAATGAGTAATCCCCTTGACATTCATAAATATGAGCTAAATTACCCAAGGCAAAGGAGGTAGCTCGTAAGTCTTGTAAACGTCGAGCAATAGTAACAGCTCCCTGGAGTAATTTGAGCATGGAATTATCTGCTGTGGATGGGGAGCATTGAGCTACAGAACGAGTGCGGTCATCTGATAACCTGGGGGATAATTTGGCTAATTCAATGGCTGTATAGACTTTTTTACGAGAATCTCGTAAACGTTCTAATAACAATAGGGCTAGTTGGAATTTAGCTGAAAATACATGATTCTTTTGGATCTGTTTCTCTATTTTGATAGAATTAATTAGGATCCAAATTTCACTAATTATATCTTGATTATTGCGATATTTTTTCAGACTGTTTTTCAAGTAATTTAAAGCTTGTAAATTATCTGTAAAAGATTTTCTTTTCCATTTATCCGCATCTACCAAATCGCCCGATTTTCTGGCAAATTCTGCTCGCCGACTGTTTAATTTAGCCCGATCCATATAAGTTATGCCTAAATTATTGAATGCGGCGGCTTGATATTGATCGTTATTAATCTTCCGAGCAACTCGCAAGCTATTGTTGCCATCTGTAATCCCTTGGCTGTATTTACCTATTAGCCTATAGGAGAGTGCCCTATTCAACAAAGCTAATGCCCGTAAATATTCGTAATTATAAATAATACCTATTTGCAAAACACTTTCTGATAAAGCGATCGCTCGTTTTACATTGCCCAACCTATTATATGCAGAGGCCTCAAATATGAGAATTTTTCCTATCTGTTGCCAATCTTCTTGTTGGCGGTAGTAAGGAATAGATTGCTCCCAATAAGCGATCGCTTTAATATTTTCATCTATATTTTGATAAGCCAAAGCCAGTTGTGTCATGACTATGGCTGCTTTGGAGCTATAATTTTTACTCCTGTAGATTCTCAAACTAGATTGCAAGTCTAGAATTGTATTGTATGAATTATCTATCCGATTTTTTTTGAGAGTTTCTTCTAGTAATGGGTTGACATCAAGATAAGTAACTTCACCTACAAGTTTTTGATTAGCTACTTGCTTGGGGATAATGGTTTGTGCTGTTGCTTCTCGAAATCCTCCTAAATCAGTTATAAATAGTACATTGCCTAACCAGAAGCTAAATATGAGGATTAAAGTCAATATCAATTTAAAATAGCCAAGGACAGGAGTATGGTAAAGCCTGTTTCCCATCAGAGAAATTTAGTGTTATTTTTTGGTTAAAAATAGTAAATTTACTTAGATTATGTAAATTTACTTAGATTATATTGTAAAATTAACCGTCAGTTTATCATATGTGTAGACGTATTTAAGGTTGATAATGTTGCGAAAATATTTATAACTAGTACTCTGGCAAGGCAACTTTGCTGGGTGAAGGAATTAACCGCAAAGGCGCATTAGACACGAAGTGGCTTCCCGTAGACACGCAGTGGCTTCCCGAAGGGTAGGGTAGAGCGCAAAGTT
>JASJDS010000257.1 GCA_030065055.1 Calothrix sp. MO_192.B10 | reverse complement strand
TATTATTTAAGCCTGCAAAAAAGTTTACAGCGCTTTGTTATACAGCAAAGCTTTGTCGGCAACAACCATTAGATTTTCATCTGATGCTATACAGGTGTTGCCTGCGAATACGCAGGTTTGCACAGGTTAAATGTTGCACTCCTCACAAGTAGCTCCACCTGATAAAATCGGGTGGAGCAAATTTTAGGTAAAATTTAGGTCAAAAACCTTGCTAGCAGCCTTACTTTACGGTCAAGAGGATTTACGTTTAGAACAAGTAGCCGATCCTACTCCCGCACCTGGAGAAGTTGTCATCCAAGTGGGAGCAGCGACAACCTGTGGTACGGATTTAAAGGTGTGGCGACGGGGTGGTCATGCAAAAATGCTCACACCACCAACTTTATTTGGTCATGAGGCTGCTGGTAAAATTGTGGCTCTGGGTGAGGGTGTGACTGGTTGGCAAATAGGCGATCGCGTGGTAGCTAATAATTCGGCTCCATGCATGAAATGCTTTTATTGTCAACGTCAAGAATATTCTTTATGTCCTCACTTAACTTGGAATAATGGCACTTTTGCCCAATACTTGAAAATTCCCGCTCCCATTGTCCAGCATAATTTGTTGTCGATTCCTGAGCAATTACCCGACTCCTTAGCGGCGATGACAGAACCCTTGGCTTGTGTGTTGCATGGGGTGGCTCGTTCTGGGGTTAAAAGTAGTGATGAGTGCGGGGGACTTACCCAAAAAGTTGTAGTTCTGGGAGATGGGGCGATTGGCTTAATGTTTGTTGCCAAACTAGCCCATGATTTTCCCGTAGAGGTAATACTTTTTGGTGGTAATGATAGTAGGTTGGCAATTGGTAAGCAATTAGGAGCAACTCACATCTTTAATTACCGTCAATTTCCTGATATAGCAGGGACAGTCAAAGAACTTACCAATGGATTGGGTGCAGATGTGGTCATTGAAGCCACGGGTGTACCTAGTGTATGGGAAAATGCGATCGCTTCTGCTCGTCCTGGTGCTACGGTGAATTTATTTGGTGGTTGTCCGCGAGATACAACTATTACGGTGAATACAGAGCAATTGCATTACAGCGAATTGACGTTAAAGGGAGTATTTCACAACACCCCCCATTTTGTTCGGGAAGCCCTGGCACTGATTGCTAGTGGGAAAATTCCCTTTGAGTTACTTTTGAGCGAACATCGCCCCTTGAAAGAATTGGAACAGGTGTTTTGTGAGATGCGGGAACGAAAGGTAATTAAGGTAGCAATGGTTCCTTGAAAATGGTTGTTAGTTGTTAGTTGTTAGTTGTTAGTTGATGGTTGATGGTTGACAGCTTAGGTGTGGGAGTCGCACTCGAGATATTTTCATGCTTGGTTGTGGGATTTTTCCGTGGGGGACTAGCTAGAAAATAATTCCTTCACTCCCTCACTCCTTCACTCCCTCACTCCCCCACTCCCTCACTCCTTCCCTATTCCCTATAGCCCTACTGAACATCTTGTATGTTTTGTTACTTAAAAAAAATTATTAAAAATTGTCTGGAGTAAAACTGACTAACTCTTGTATACAGCTAATATATAGTTGAGGAGATGACAATTTGCTAGTTTTCAAGGTTAATTAAATTGAGTCTAGTTACTGTTTAGACCAAAAATATCAGTGAGATATGTTGCTATAACAGTCAATATCAGATCAATCTATACTACGCATTATCAATATCAATATAACTAGTTAGCACCAATCATCTTTGGCAATTATCCAAGACAATGGTTGCAATTGCGCTGAATACAGCGATCGCTAAAATCTTCCTACAATAAACTAGTCAAAATTTATATGAGTATAATTACTGATATTTATCCTGGAGTTAATATCATTTTACTAGAGAAAAATTTTCAATTAAATGTTGATTTAATTACAATGGATTGGAACTCGACAATATCAGTATAATTTATCACATTTTATATTTAAAAAGCAAATGTTTTTTGCTTTTTAGTTATATTTTTTCTAATTATTGCAAAAACAATGTTACATCGTCGAAGTCCGCTTTTGCGAAAGGTTTCGTGCGTGCGTAACTATTTTTATTTTTGTAAAGCTATCAATACCTACGATAAAACCCCGATCCCCAAGGGAAAAAAATCATGTTAATCTGTTGCAGTCATCAGTAAAAAGTGAAAGCGGAACGAGTTCGTGTTCTGAATTTAGTATCATTTCAACCGATACACGATTCCAACAACAGCAAAACTATAGTTCTCCAGTCGCTTAAAAATCGGACGCATGAATCAAAAAAAATTGTGGATCGCAGTCGCTTTGTCTACGGCTGTTTTGGGTATACCCTCAACTAGTCGTGCACAAACGGCAAAAGGGAAGGTAATTTCTTCCCCATCAATACCCAGTGGTGATGTGGTTAAGGTGGGAGAATACCAACCCCCAGCCGCTAGCCTTCCCTCGAATAGTACGATAGCTAAAGTTCATACTCACAACTTGGAAGGTCTCCAGGCTGCGACTTTATTTGTCCGCGATATTCCTGTAATTACCTTTGTTGGCTCTAAATCAGCTGCTAACGCTGAAACCAAAATGGGAGCAACAAGTAAAGCTAGCAGAGCAGATTTGTACGCTTCTATAACTAACAAATCTGTGAAAGTAGCCGGAATTGGGAAGATCGAGGGTACTATCAACAAAACCTTATCTGGCAACAACGACCCTGTAAGCAGAGCTGGTGTGGTAGCTGCTAAACTGAACCAGCTTGCTAAGGGCAAAGTTGATGCCAACAAGATTACTGTTAGTTGGAAGGGAAACACTAATAATAAGAGTGTATCTCCTCAGAGGGGCTTATCCGAATCATATGTAATCAAAGTTAATGATACGGAACTGGTAGAAATCGACAACAACACAAGACTACCAGATACAACCAAAGACTTAGGGCAAGATGCTTTGCAAGCAACCAACCGCTTGCGGAGATTAATTGGTCAAGCATCTCCTTTAAAAGAGGTCGCCAATTTACCAACTACTGACAACTTGACCCTGGACTCTTCAGAGAAAATTTTGATTGCTCACCATACTGGTAGGCGCCGCAGAAGAAGACGTTCTAGTTTCAGAAGAAGGGTGCGCGGCATTTTCGGCGGTTTAGCTTCCTTCTATGGTTATGATGGCTCTAGTAATAAAACTGCCTCTGGAGAAAGATTTCACCCAGAAAAGATGACTGCGGCCCATCGTAGTTTACCGTTCGGAACAAAAGTTCGCGTTACCAATCCCCGCAATGGTCGGTCAGTGGTGGTGCGGATTAACGATCGCGGTCCATTCATTCGCGGTCGAGTCATTGACCTGTCCTATGGCGCAGCGCGAGTCTTGGGAATTATTCGTCGAGGAGTTGCACCTGTCAGAATTCAAGTTTTAGGCAGATAAAATTTAGCCTTGGCCACACAAGACAACGGTAAAACTTCATAATTAATTTATTCTGGTCTTTGGCAAGCAAGCCTCAACAGGCATTTCTATATCCCATACTTGCTGATCATTCCCCTAAGAATCTAGCCTCTTCCTTCAATTTCGGATATAAATGAACGGGAGAAAGCTAGATAGAGACTAGGGGTATTTTTGTGCGCCTGCTGACAACTATTGCAGCTCTACGCTGCTATGTGGCTAAATGCCGTTTAGAAGCTCATATTTTAGTATCAGAACAGCCGAACCCTTGGGATGGCATAGGCTGGTCTCGTACTGCTTTGGGTTTAGTCCCCACCATGGGAGCTTTACATGGTGGACATTTAAGTTTAATTCAAAGGGCGCGGCAAGAAAATCATACAGTAATCGTCAGCATTTTTGTCAATCCTCTACAATTTGGTCCCAATGAGGATTATCAACGCTATCCCCGCATTTTAGATCAAGATTACCAGCTGTGCGAACAAGCCGGAGTAGATGCAATTTTCGCGCCGATTCCGGAAGAAATGGGAATATACCTGAAAAATTTAGAAACATCTCCGGTTACACAAGTCATCCCACCATCTGTTATGATATCTGGCTTGTGTGGTCGTTCTCGGCTAGGTCACTTTCAGGGTGTGGCTACCATAGTGACCAAGCTGTTTAACTTGGTACAGCCTGACCGAGCTTATTTCGGTCAAAAAGATGGTCAGCAACTAGCAATTATTAAGAAGCTAGTAGCTGATTTGAATTTGCCACTAGAGATTATTGCTTGTCCAACGGTGCGAGAACCATCCGGTTTGGCTTTGAGTTCCCGCAACCAGTATTTGACAGCAATTCAAATGCAGCAAGCAACTGCTTTATATAGTGGCTTGCTGCAAGCTGAAACTGCATTTCGTTCGGGTGTGCGCGATGCCAGCACCCTGATAGCTGCAGTGCGGACTGAAGTGGCACAAATTAGTAGTTTATCTGTGGAATATATTGAATTGGTTGAACCGAATACGTTAATGCCTATAGATACAGTTAAGGAGGAAGGAATGCTGGCGATCGCCGCTCGTCTGGGTGATACTCGTTTAATTGACAATACCATCCTGCGCGATCGCCAACCCATCATTGCCATTGATGGACCCGCAGGAGCCGGAAAATCTACCGTTGCTCGTCAAGTTGCAACTAAACTAGGTTTAGTATATTTAGATACGGGGGCAATGTATCGAGCCGTGACTTGGCTGGTACTGCAACAGGGAATTGCCTTAGACGATGAGTGCGCGATCGCGGAACTCGTCAGCCGGTGTGTGATTGAACTCACCCCTAGCCAAGATGTCAAATATCCGGTACAGGTAGCCATTAATGGTCATAATGTCACCCAGGAGATTCGGTCGGTGGAAGTGACAGCCAACGTGTCCGCGATCGCTGCCCAAAAATCTGTCCGTCAAGCATTGGTGAAACAGCAACAACACTGGGGTAAAAAAGGTGGTTTGGTGGCGGAAGGAAGGGACATTGGCAGCCATGTTTTCCCTGATGCGGAGGTCAAAATTTTTTTAACCGCCTCCGTAGGCGAACGAGCCCGTCGCCGTCAGCAAGACTTTCAAAAACAGGGTCAACCAGAAGTATCTTTAGCACAGTTAGAAAAAGATATTGCTGAACGGGACTACAAAGACAGCACTCGCGAAGTTTCACCATTGCAAAAAGCCACCGATGCCATTGAAATTAATACTGATGGCTTAGATATACCTGAAGTGACAGCATTGATTATTGAAAATTATCAACGGCTTTCATCTCAGTTATAAATTGTGCTGTGAGCAGACAGTCCCACAGTGGTTGAATAGGTTATAGGGGTTGGTTTATAGGAATTATTAACCAACCTTGGGGGGTTGAATTCCCCTGTTTTTATAAGCAGTGCGTTTTGCGTCGGGGTAAAATCCCCGTAGCAAAACGTAATTCGCTCATTCTAAATTCGCTCATTCTAAATTCGCTCATTCTAAATTCTTTTAACACTTCTTCCCCACCACCTATCACCCAACAACCAACAGATGGAAATGGGGTTGCTTGGCAACACGAATAGCACTAAGCTATATGGGGTGGGGGGGGATATTGTTTCAATAGCCTTTCCTGACCCGTGCTTTTCTAAATATTTTTCATACATCCCCAAGATGAGTAAATCCGTAAATACCATGTTCAATAAAATTGCTACCAAGCTCAAAGACTGGTTCCCAGCACCAGAGGTACACGCTCATTGTGATGGTCCTTGTGGTGTTTACGACCCTGCATCTGCCAGAATTACTGCGGAAGCAGTATTATCCATGACTAAAAAAATTCTGGATTTGGAACTTCCTGCTGCTGGGGATAAAGCAGCCACCATCGCCTATCACAATACATTATCTCGCTACATTGCCATCAAGGAAGAGCAAGCCCAAAAAACCAAAGACGATTTACTAATTCTTTGGACTGATTATTTCAAGCCAGTCCACTTAGAGCAATATCCTGACTTACACGATACTTTTTGGCAGGCAGCAAAACTGTGTTCTGCTTGTAAAGTAGAAGTGAGTCTGAAACACGCTGAGGAACTAATGGATGCCGTGCAAAAAATCCATAAAATGTTCTGGGCTACCAAGAATCGTGATATCACTTGGTATAAAGCCAGTTAAGTATAATTTAACCCTATAGTAAGCTCGGCTAGGGTTATTTGTTGAAAAAGCCATGCTTGAGGAAATAGGCATCCCCAAGAAATTATTACTATTACTTCTGGGTGTCAGGAAAAGATTGCGCGTTACAGGTTCTTCAATGATTCCTCTGTTACAGCCAGGGGAGGAAATCTTATTCAATCCTCAAGCTTATCAACAAAGATTCCCAAAAATTGGTGATGTTGTTGTCGCCCAACATCCATTCCAAGAGAAAAAAATAGTTAAAAGAGTGGCTGCGGTACTTGAAGATGGGTCTTGTTTTCTCACGGGAGATAACCCTCCAGCAAGTACCGATAGTCGTTCTTATGGTTTTGTGACTATTGACAAAATTCTCGGTCAAGTCACTAGTAAATTTCCTTAATCTCATGACTCGACAACCCCATGACCAATTTGCTAAGGAATATCTAGAGGAGTTGCTAAATTCTTTAGGTAAGGTAGAAACCAGCAAAGATGTTAAAAGCGAGGTTCGTGAGATAGATGTTTGGTTTGTCCCCGATGCATCCCCATCTGACACATCAGAGTTGGGGTTATTGGCGAAAATGGCTGTAACTAGCTGTCTATTTGAACTCTGACGAGTTCGCCAGTCGCTCATGGGGGAAACCCCCAAGACCGCGCTGGCTCACCGTTCCGCAATGCTCCCAGTGAAGTGGAGATTAGGAGCTGTTTGTTAAAGTTATATACAGTTCATGGAGATTTATTACGACAAGCTAAACGGGAAAAACGCTCTTTATCAGAAAAAGAGTTGTCCTGTTTATGGATTTTAACTCCTTCTTGTTCTGCGAGAATCTTGAATAGATTTGGAGCAACAACTCAGGAATCAGAAAATTGGGTTGAGGGGGTTTATTTTCTGCCAGAATCCTTAAAAGGAGCCATTGTAGTCATCAATCAGTTACCTGTTATTGAAGATACCCTCTGGTTAAGGGTTTTGGGGAAGGGAAGGACACAAAAACAGGCGGTAGAAGAGTTGGTTCAGCTGTCAGAAAGAAGTTCTAGATGGCATCAACTGTTAGAGATTTTGGCATCTTGGCGCAAAAATATAGAGGTGAAAGATAATGTAAGTGAAGAGGATAGGGAGTTAATTATGAACTTATCACCAGCTTATCTTAAGCAACGGGAAGAATGGCGACAAGAAGGGCTGCAAGAAGGGTTGCAAGAAGGGCTGCAAGAAGGTAGTTTACAAGGACAGCGTTTGATGGTAGCCAGTTTACTAGAAGGACGCTTTGGAAGTTTAGATGAAGAGTTATCTGGTTTGATAGCTGCAATTATGGAACTTCCTCTGACGGAAAGGACTGAATTACTGCTCAATTTGTCTAATGCTTCCCGTGAGGATTTATTGGCTAGGTTTGGGAGGGGTTTAAACTAAGTAAATGTGAGTGGCAAAATATCATGCATTGCTAATGCTTGGGTTAATGCCAAAGTATACCCAGAGGAAATTGCAACAGCCATTCAGGAGAATGAAGAAGACTAATGGCTCGTTTGTATGCAGATGAACAGTTTCCCTATGAGGTTGTGGAGCATTTACGGGATTTGGGGCATGATGTTGTTACTGTCTAAGAAGCAGGAAAGGCTAATTTAAAAATTCCTGATTGATATGTGACTTGATATTTGGCGTTGTTGAATGGAAGTATGATTTTGCATTTTTCGATAGATTGAACAACGATTCTTTGCGTCTTTGCACGCCAGTTGCTTCAAGTCGGCGGAGCCCTTTGGGTTGCGCCACTTGACGGCAGTTGACGGCAGTTGCTTTATGCCGGGGAACCCTTTCGGCAGTTACTCCACTTGGGGAGACCCCAAGACCGTACTGCCTCACCACCGCACTGCCTCCTTTATGCCGGGGAACCCCTTCGGGTTGCGCCACTTGCTTTATGCCGGGGAACCCCTTCGGGTTACGCGCTCCGCGCACGCTATGCGAGCGCCAGTTGCCTGCGGAGGGAAACCCTCCCGCAGCACTGGACTCACCGTCCACCGCAGTGGCTTACCG